>DATEFF010000112.1:0-10359 GCA_035280785.1 Saccharimonadales bacterium (SeqCode) | reverse complement strand
CGCAACGTGTGCTACCCGGTTATTGAGCGTACGAGCAATCGTCGGGCTAAGTAATTATTCTTTTGGTTTGTCGCTGCTTTTAACGACGAAGCTGAATGTCGAACCGTGGTTCAGGCGTGATTCGAAGTTGATTGTCACACCCATCTTGCCAGCAAGCTTACGCGTGACGTACAGGCCTAGGCCGGTGCCGCTTGTCTCGCGGGTGCGGTAGTCTTCGGAGCGGTAGAACTTTTCAAAGATGTGACGCTGGTCGCTCTTGCTAATGCCGATGCCGGTGTCACGAACGGCAAAGTAGACACCGCCACGAGCCTTATGGCCAATTAGCGTGACCGTACCTTCCTTGGTGTATTTGATGGCGTTGGTCAGGAAGTTCTGCAAGATCTCTTCAAGGTAAAGGCGACTCGTGTTGATGCGAGACAGACGCGGCTGAACGTCGAGGTCGAGTTTGAGGCCTTTCTTTTGCGCTGCGTCCACGTAAGATTTGTAGATTTCGCCCAGTAGTTCGTGCGGGTCAATGTCTTCGACGGCAGCGTCCAGACCTCGCTCGGCACGGCTAAGTGTGCTGAGGTCGTTGATCATCTTGGCCAGATACATGATCTGCTCGTGAGCGTCTTCGAGCGCGTGGTTGAGTGTCGTTTGATCGGCGCCACGACTTTGCAGGATGCGTAGGTTGCTAATGTTACCTTCAACAATGGCAACTGGTGTGCGTAACTCGTGACTGACAACAGAGATAAATTCGTCGCGCTCTTCTTCGAGTGATTTCTCCTTAGTAATGTCGCGCAGGATAAAGATAAAACCTTTATCGCCTGCACCCTGGTAGCTCAACTGGATTGGCGAGAAGTTGATGTATAGGTTCATCTGCTCGCCGTCTTTAAATTTGTGCACGAGGTCGGTGCGTGTGAAGACGACTTTGTGGGCAAGCGCTTGCTCCATAGCGTGGACGCGGTTGCCTTCTTCGTCGTAGAGGTGCAGCACACGGTCGATCTTTTTGTTCGTCAGGCTCACGTTGGTGTCGAGCAAGTTTAGCGTAGCAGCGTTAAAGATCTTGATGTTGCCTTCCTCATCTGTTGTGACGACGGCGTCACCCATGCTATTGACCAGTGTGATCAGGCGTTCGCGCTGGAAGTTCTCGTCCTCGCGGCTTTTGGTGAGGGCGTAGCGCTCGCGGTCGGTCACGCTGCGAATGCGCGACACAGTAAAGCCAACGGCGATAATGAACAGACAATACAGTAGGACCGCGACATACTCTTGCTGTGTGGCGTCATGTAGTTGGAGGCTCGCAAAGCCAGTCCCCACTAACACCAGCGCACTGGCCAAGAAGGCGACGGCGCCGAAATACGTGTCGACGGCCAGCATCAGTGCAATCCAGCAGATGATCGCCGGACTCAAAAAGCCGCTGACGGTTAGGATGAACGCCGACCCAAGCACGTGGTATCCCACCGATAGCGCCAGGTAATTCTCTGGCGTTGGGCGGTAGCGTGTCAGGAAGTATTGCAGGACCGCAATAAAGATAAACCCAATCGATAACGCCGCGTACCATGTATCGCTAATGTAGAATCGGTCATCCATCAGGCCGTTCTGAATCAACAAGCCAATTGGCACTACAACAAGCGGCAAAAACGTCCCCGCAATTCGCAGGACGCGCATGACGTCACGATAGTAAGTACTGTTGTCGGCGACTGGACGCTTCATGTTGTCTTCTATTATGGCATAGTTCGGCTCAAAGTGCTTGTGCTGCGCGTCTGCCGGAGCTACACTAACGATAAGCTGTGAGAGGCTTATAAAAAACAAACATATTGGAGGAAAAAAGCTATGTACGAGCCGGGGCTTTTGTATGCCCGCTCGCCGGAGGAACGGCGTGATCCGTTCCTTGCGTGGCAGCGGCAAGATAAAGCATTTTTTGCGTCGGGAGCGTGCCATATTTTGGCGCACATGTTCCTGAGTCTGCACCACGAGGAAGGGTTTGAATTGATTTATATTCGGCCCAAAAACAATCTACCAGGCAACCACCTATACGCCAGCAATGGCATTTGGGCGTTTGACTACAACGGCTGGACACACGAAGAGGAGTTACTGAGCGAGACGCGCCAGGCCTATGCTAAGGAATATCCGGGATGGGACTTCGAGCGCATCGTTATAAAGGAAGGCCTACCGCGCTACATCGCTGCGGGCGACCATAACCTCCGCCCGCCGGAGTACTTCCCTTTCCCGCCTTGGGAGCGTGCCTATAAATACATCCAGCAGTTCGACGCCGAACCGCCGGAGGACAAATAACGTGGCCACTCGGTCACTCCAAGCAGCCTTCCAGCCAAAACTCGTAACCATTGAATTATCGTGTCGACCAGAAGCCCTGCGTGAGGCTGAGGCCGAGCTGCGTTCGCATTCGCTGGCCGATGACAACCATTGTTACGGTTATTTTCCGAGTATGAAGGCGAACCCAGGGGTCGATGCGAACCTGCCGCACAGCCAGCGTTTCGCCCAGGCAGTGCCAACACTGTTTATGGACGACAAGTTGCTGCAATTCAATTTCATGCGAATGTCGTTGGTGCGGCAGCATGGTGACTCGCCGTTCCATCTGGACAGCGACGCTGCCACGGCTCTGACGGGCGATGTCGATACGGTTTCTGAGCGGCTGGTGTGGCGACTGTTGTTGAACGTCAGCGACGACCATCCTCGGACGTTGGCTTATGTTGATGTCGACCCGTCGACGGTTACACTCACGAGCCAGGGCGGCTACATTCACTGTGAGGACGCCAAGCTGACGGCTAAATACAAGAAGACAATCGCAATCCCGCCCAGGCGAGATCTACGAGTGAGCGGCGTGCTGTTCTGCGCCAGTCGTGTTTTGCATACCGGCCAAGACGACGAGCACGGACATTTTGTAATGGGTTATGGCTGCGAAGAGCCCAGTCTGGTTCAAGGAGTCGAAGCTTAGGCTGCTGTTGGTTTCTCTGCAACTGTGGTCTGCCATCCACGTTGCGCCATAGCGTATGCGCCAAACAGCAAGCTGCTGTACAGAAGGTCGCCAACGAGCGTATTGCGGAGGAATGGTAGCGCCATCGTGTAGCATTCAACCAGTCCGGTCCAGGTGTGGGCGTAGAGCCCACCCTGTAACCAGACGCCAAAATTGCTAATGATATAGAAGGCTAAGCCACCGCCCAGAACACCAAACACGATGCGTTGTGAGGTGTTGAACCTGGCAAGCAACATGCCAATTACCCCGACAGCCACGAACGCCGCCCAGTTAAACAGCAGGCCGTCGTAGAATCCTAGCAACATATCCGACGCTACCATGATGGCAAGGGGAAGCCACCATGCGTAACGACTCGGCAGGACCGCACCGCCAAATAGCGCGACCGCACCAACCGGCGCAATGTTGGGAATGTGGGGCAAGAGGCGCATTAGCACGCCCAGCACAACCAGGCCAATCGCCAGATAGAGCAGCTTGCGTTTTACTGAAATTTCCATTCGACTACTTCCCCGTCCTTGGTCTGGTACGCGTCGGCGCCAGTGTTGGACATTGCGCCGTTCACATAAAATGTCCAGTATTTGCCGTCTGTACCGCCTTTAATGCCATTGATGGCGTCGACGTATACACCGTAGGATGAATCTTTGGTTTCGACTTGAGCGACTTCTTTGAGAAGCTCGAGCGCATTCTTGCCATTAACGCCCTTGTAGCTAACAAGATCGCTTCGCTCGGCCGTCTGCTGCTGCGAAGACGATTGCTGTGCCGGTTGGTCGGACGCTGAGTCCTTTGGTTTGTTATTGATAGAGACAGTCGCGAAGATCGCGATAGCTGCGGTGACCAGGACTGCGCTTGCTGCGAGCGCAAATTTCCGGGTGAGTTTCATGGGGTTTACCCTCCGTTATTTTGTGTTAAAAAACACCCGTCAGCCGGGTGAAATGAGGGTGCAAGAAAACACAACCACAGACCTCCCTGCTTCGGGGAACAAACTATGAGGTTGTCCAGGCAGTCTGACTCGTCGCCCCAAAGGACGCATACAGTTGCGGCACAGCCGTGGTATCTCACCACGTTTCCCTGAGTACTTGGCTGGGATCTGAACCCCAGAACCTCTGTTGCGCTACGGTGCTGCTCTTTTATACACCATATATAGCGCTTGAGCTTATTATAGCTCTGCATAGCTAGCGGGTGTCAAACAAAAATAAGTGTAGAATTCGCTACGATTTAGTGGGCAACGAGTGTCTTGAGCGCTACAACCCCAAGACCAATCAGTAGCACAATGGCGGCTAGCAAAATACTCGCCAGTTTAGAGGCGTGCATTGAGCGCGCGGCAGCGAGTGACCACAAGACGAGTGTTAAAAGGATCGCGCCAATAGACATCGTAATCGCCTGTTCAAGCGTGAAGAGTCCAATGCTTGCTGCGCCTACCATCAAGAGCGGAAATGCTGCGGAGGCCAGCAGTGGCGCGTGCTTGATGCTGTCGCGAGTGGTGTGCTCGGCCTCTGGCGTACGGCCATAAACCATGCGCTTGGCCATCCGTGAGCTAATAAAACTGGCGGCCCACAGCGACAATGCCGTCCCGCCAATAATTGCTGCTGCATGCAGTGCGCTGGCGTGCGTAGCGTCGAGGGTCAGCAGCACGGCCAGGATGGCCAACGTGGCGTAGATGCGTTCTTTAAGCGCCTCGGCTTGTAGCTCGGGGTCGGTTGTTACTTGAGTTTGTGTGGTTTGGTCGTCCATGTGGGCTCCTTAGTGTAGCTTTTTGCCTTCCAATAGCATTGCGAGCAACTTCTCCATTCGTGCCTGGCGAGTCTCGGGCTTTTTGGCGGTTTGAATTCGCCACAGGATGGCGTATGTATTGGTCTTGTTAAGCGATTCGTAAAATTCTTTGGCGCTGGGGTTGGAGTCCAGCATGGCCTGAAAGTCGGGCGGGACGGTAATGTTGCTGGAGCCATCGTACGCTTGATCCCATCGGCCATCTTGCTTGGCGGCTTCGACTGCGGCGATGCCAGATGGCTTCATGCGGCCGGCCTTGGTGAGGTCGGCAATTTTGCCTACGTTGCGCTTGGACCAAATGCTTTTAGCTCGACGGGGTGTGAACTTTTGCATGTAGTACGTCTCGTCGATTGTTTTAGCTTGGCCGTCAATCCATCCGTAGCACAGCGCTTCGTCCAGGGCGCCGGCGTAGTTGAGCGATGTGATACCAGAGTCTTTTTTGGCAAATTTAAGCCAGACGCCTGCCGGCTCACCATGATGCTGCTCGAGCCAGGCTGACCACTGCTCTGCGTTTTCGAAGAATAAGACAGGAAGATCTTTGTATGTTTCCATCGCCCCCATCATACCAAATAATTTCATTGTCGGTCGCTGCCGACCCAGGGCGATCCCGGGTCGGCAGCGGTTGTCGCGTGCCTCCTGTGGCTGGTCGGTCAGACGATGGTGGCCAGGATCTGCGGCTTGAGGCGGTTCACCAGTCGCCAGGGGTCGGCTGTGGACTGATCGTTGCGCATGTTTACGACCACCCAGTAGCTGCACGGGTCGCAGTCCACGCGGTGGATTCCGCCAGGGACGAACTTTTCCATGCGCCGCTTGTCGCGGTCGGTGACGGGCATGCTGGCCGTGACCTTCATCTGAACCCAGACCTGGCGACCGGCCGCTCGGGCGGCACGGATGTGGGCTCTGGTCTTGATGGGCGGGTCGGTGCGCATCATGCCGGTTGCGCCGATCTCGGGCTTGCCGAACGTGACCCTGATGGGTACGTCCGCGTAGCGGTCCAGTTCAGCCTGAAGCGCCGCACGGGTGTTGATTGCCGTGATGTTGGCGGCGTAACCCAGGTCCAGCGTGCGCGTGCGGTCGTCGGCGCCGTAGCCGCTTCGGACGTGCATGAACAGCACGCGGAAGGCTCGGTTGCCGGCGTCCGTGTTGAGGAACGGCTCAGCAAAGACGATTTGCAGCGAGCCGCCACGACGCGTGACGCTTAGTACTCTGATTCCCACGATGTTTCCTTGGGTGGAAGGGGCATCGGACTGAGTTATAATACCATAATTTAAGGGTAAAGCAATTACCCGTTCGGGCTCTGTGAGCGCAGCGTGACTTCTTGAATGCCGGACACCATCATGCCTGACGCGCCAAAGTTGAGCGATATAGATGCAGATGCGCTGTTGGCGACGGTGTGTGCAATGACTGGCTTGCCATAGCTCAAGATGGCGGTCCAGGTTGTTTGGTCTGCGTTCCAGTCCATGCCCAAGATATCCCAGTAGCCTTGATATGCAGCAAAGTTAGGGCTGTCGACTTGGTAGAAGTAGCCCCATGTTTTGTAGCCGCGGTTGCGCGCCAGAGTCGCCCAGTTGGAGCTGACGCCGTAGTATTTGGCGATGAGCTTGTCGGTCGGTGTGCCGGGCTGTGCGTCCATGAGGTCGAGCAGCTCGTCGGCGTATCCGACAGCAAACTTAGGGTCCACCACAATGACGTGACTACCGTAGTAGGCATCCATTAACTCTTCCCATCGCATGTATGGTCGGGCCGATTGTGACGGGTCGCTGGTGTCTGCGGCGGTGATTTGGTGTGCCTGAACCTCTGCCCATGTGTGCTCTGATGCCACAAAGCCAGTTGTGCCCGACGTTCGGTCGAGCGTGTCGTCGTGCAGGCCAAACCATACGCCATCGGATGTTCGGGCAAGCGATAGCTCCAGCGCTCCAGCGCCCCAGAAGGCGGATTGAGTGTAGGCGTATAGGCTCATCTCTGGCCAGTTAAGCGAACCACCGCGGTGGGCAATGTAGAATGGCGTGCTGGCGAGCATCGCCGTCACTGACGCATAGCCCGTTGGCATTGGCCGCAACTCTTTTGGCGTTGCGCGGGTGTCTGTCGCACTAGTGTAGAACAAATGCGCGGTGCTGAGTGTGTCTGTCGCGCTGGTATAGCGGAGAGGCTGGCCGGTATTTGGCGTTGCCATGCCTACGCTGCGGATAGAGACTGCAACGCCACTGGTTTGCGACTGGAGGCCGTTCCAGGTGAGTGACTTATTGCCCGGATTTCCTGCTTCAATATCTTGGCGGTAAACGGCTAGCGACGTTTTGTTGACGCCACTTGTTGATGACGGCAGATATATATGCTGCGTCATACCGCTTGGTCCGCTTTGGATGGTGTAGTCGATGGCTGAGGTCCACTGGGCGTTGAATGCCGTAAGCAGCAAGTTGTTGGTGGTGAGCGGTCGGTCGGGCTGGACGGTGACGGTTTTTGCCCCCGTGGCTACACCGTATAGCGATGTGCCGGTGGTTGGGTTGCTGAGGTCGGCGCCTCTCACGATAAACATTTCGGCAGCAATACGCCCGCCAACGCCAGAGTCTGTAGATGTAAATGTAAAGCTGACGGTTGAACTCAGCGCGGCCGCGCTTGCAACCGGCCTTGCATAGAAGGCCACAAGGCGGAAGGCTGTCGAACTGGCGGCGAATGGCTTGCTAATGCGCGTCCACCCGCTGCTGGCGTAGTCGGTTGTGGCTGTTTGTGTCTGCGCCGAAAGTGCCAGGACAAGCATGTCGCCATCGATGATGCCGCTTGGCTTGGCGACGTCAAATGATGTAACGCCGGTTGAAGTCACGAATGTTGTTGCCACGCCAATAATTGTCGGTCGCGACACGCCGAGGTTCGGTGGTGTCCACGTGCCGGCTTTGAACGCAACAAGCTCGCCACCGGCCGCGGATACTGCACCGCTAAACGTGCCCGTGACATTCCCTGTTGCACCTGCGCTGGTCAGGTAATTGTAGCCCATCGCGCCACCCGTGTTAGCGATGGTCGTGTCGGCGGCAACGGTGAGGTGCTCTTGGTACGCGGTCATGAAGGCGGTTGTGCTGGGTGCGCCTGAGGCTGCGGCGTTTTGGTGATGCAAGCCGCCGACTAGAAGTGTCGTGGCGTTCACGGTTGTAATGCCGGTGATGACCAGCGGGTTGGCGTTGCCACCCTGAAAGGCGGTGCTGGCTGAATCCTCGATGTTATTTAGGTCGATGCCTGTCGCGCGGGCAACGACGCATGCAACACGACTACCGGCCAGGCTGAACGTCCACGTTGTTGTGGCTGGTATGTTGTCGAGATCGGCTTGCGTCTTGATGGCGTAGTAGTAAAAGCCCGAGGTGCGCGAGTTGGCCCACGAGCTTGTGCCTAGCGCTGCGCCGTATCTGGTCCAGCCAGCTGGCGGCGTAATTGTGCCATTTGTCGCGGCGCTTTGGTTATGAATCCAGGCAACCAAAAGGTCACCCACAACGGCGTTGCACAATGCCGTGCGGTTAAACGTCGCTGTCGTTGATGTGCCGGCGCCTGTTGTGCCGAAGCTGACGCTGTTGCCGGGGCCAAACTGCAATTGCGCTGGCATGGGCCTACGACTTTACGACGACTATTACACCCGCAGGCGTACCGGGTGGCAGTGATCCGACGTTATCTATAAGGAGGACTTTGGCGCTGACATCACTGGCATTTGCCTTAGCATCCAGCGCAGTCTGTGTTGCTGTCGAGATTGGTTTGTTCGCATCCGAGGTGTTATCGACGTTGCTGAGGCCGACATCCGCCTTGGTTACCGCACCGCTCTTGATGGAGCCGTCGGTGTTGTGGGCCACATTTAAGAAGTCGTTGAGTATACTCCCCCACACGCCGTTGTCTGAGCCAGGAACGGGTAACCTTGCCATATGTAACCAGTATAGCGCTTGAGCTTGTGTGGTCAAATAGCGCGGACCTCCAAGCCCGCAAGCCTATGCCCTGGGATGCAGCCGACCAAGACCTCGAACTTCTTGCGCAGTACAAGCGTATTGTCGCTGGGCGCTCGGACTAATTGTTAACTTGCTGAGAATTCGCCAAGAGCTTATGCTTATCATATGAACGAATCCTCTTCAAACGCGCCTCAAGAAAGTAAGAAACCGGGGTCCAGTCTGTGGGCCCGCAAAAAGAAATTAATTTTGACCATTGCGGCTGTCGTCGTCGTATTCGCTGCTGGCTTTGGTGTCGCGTTGATGCTGACGCGGAAGGATAGCCCAAAGGCCAGCAATACCAATAACTCTAATCAAGGCGGCCAGAGGACTGACACGCCGCTCAGTGACTTCGCAGCAGCGTACAAGGACGTCTGTAAAGAGCGCGAAGTTAGCTTCGAGAACGCACCACTGGCAATGGACAAGCTAGGCTACATTATCCCAATGGGCCAGATGAGTGACGGTCATGTCACGCCGACCGACCACGTGTACCTTGCACCTGCTGTCCAGTCGGTGCCAGACAACACTTACGATGTCTTTATGCCCGCCAAAGGCACGGTTGTTGCTGTTGGTGCGATGCCTGCCCAGTACATTGGCGACAAGAACCAACAGACCGCCCCAGAGGATCACCGCGTCGTAATTGCGCACAACTGTCAGTACTACTCTATCTTCATTCACATTCACCAACTGTCCGACGCGCTCAAACAAGCTGTTGGCACGCTCCAGCCTAACGAGACCAAGATGGTCAACGTCGAGTTGAATGCTGGCGACAAGCTCGGCAAGATTGGCGGCAGCCCATTCGATTGGTCGCTCCTGGACGTTAACAAGAGACTCACCGGATTCATCACACCAAGCCTGTACAAGGGCGAAAACTGGAAGATCCACGTTATTGACCCGCTTACCGTCTACACTGGCGCGTTCCGTGACCAGTTGATTGCCAAGAGTCTCCGCAGCTCTGAGCCTTATGGTGGCAAGATCGATTACGATGTTCGCGGAGCACTCGTTGGTAACTGGTTCGAGGAAGGGACAAATGGCTACGAAGGTGCCAGTATGGATCGTTACTGGGACGGCCACCTAGCTGTCGTGCCTGACCATCTTGACCCAGCAAGTACCGTCGTTTCTATCGGTAACTGGGAAGGCAAAGCCGCTCAAATGGCTGTGAAGGGCAAAGTTGACCCCTCCAAGGTCACCAAAGCAACTGGCCCAGTTAAGTACGAGCTGATGAGCATCAGCTACATGGCGAACGGCAAGCAGTACGTGCCTAACTACTTCGCTAAAGGTATCACGCAAAGCCAGGACGGCACGTTCAAGGGCACGATCATGTTTGAGGTCGGCGACAATGAGCACCTCAAGGTTGAGAAGTTTCCTGGTAAAACTGCTGCCCAGGTGAGCGGCTTTACTAGCGCCGCCAAAACGTACGTTCGATAGTTCTCTGCTTCCCTTAAAGTGGTCGGTCAATCCGGCCACTTTTGTTTTGCGCTGCGAAATTTTTGGCATTACGTTTTAGGCGCTGCCTGCTATTCTTGTGTCTGGTCTGCGCCAACCGACTTCTACCAATAACGGTTGGCGATTTTTTATTGCCTTCAAACAAATACGAAAGGTGGGTTTTTGTATGCAATTTTTAGATATTATCGCGTGGGTGGGCGCAGCTATTTCGTGGTGGGGCGT
>DATEFF010000111.1:0-3195 GCA_035280785.1 Saccharimonadales bacterium (SeqCode) | reverse complement strand
CGGCACGTTTTGCGATATTGCGTTGAGCTTGCTGGTCACCGATCAGCAAAACGATGTTGAGGTCTGGGCGCGGAATGCCCATGATGTTGAACTCAAAATCATCAAGCCACGAGAAGAATTCTTTGCGTACTTCCGCGCCTGGCATTTTTGCGCCCTGGTGTCCCATGTTTGAGGCGACGTAGCGGTCAACAACCATGGTTATGCCTTGGTCTAACTTTTCGCGAATCTGCCAGCTAGCCGCGTAGCGGTCGAGCGCATAAAAGACAGAGGTACGTTTGGCGGGCACGTCGTCGGCTTGGCCATACTGACCCTGTAGGTACTGTTCGATAAAGTGCGCCGATGGTTGCTTATACTGCGGGAATTTGAGCGTCTCGAAGGTTACTCCTTCGGCTGTCAGGCGTTCGCAAAATCGCGCATATTGCGTGCTTTTACCGGAGCCGTCACTCCCGTCGATGACTATGAAGGCGCCCTTAGACATCGAGTGGCTTCCTGCGTTCGTCTTTGTAGGCGCGCGGTAGCATTTGCTCCGGCTTCCAAGATTTAATGAGTCCCTTGAGGTCGTCGGCCTTCGTATCTTGGTACTTACCGCTGAGCTTGTGGTACTCGCTCTCGACTGGCCCGGTCGCGTAGAAGACGATCTGGGCGATTCGCTCGCCAACTGGCAAGATGACCGAGTCGCGCTGGTTCATGTTGTAGATTTCCATTGTCCAGCGGTTAACGTAGCCCGGGTCACCCCATCCGGCGTCCAGGCAGACAGCCACACCGTTGCGGCCCCACGTGCTGCGGGCCTGCATGGTGCTGGTGGCGTCGCCTTTGACGCCAACAAACTCGTGGGTGTGCGCCAGGATGCGTTCGCCTGGTTCGAGCACGATAATTGGGTGATCGGCCGGAATACCATCGAAGAGTTTGCGGCCGTGCTTCTCGCACCAAGCTTCGTGCGTTTCAGCCTCGAATGGCCCTTCAAAGTATCGCTCTACCGCTTTTGGATCAAAAGGGTTGTAGACGCCACCTAAGTTCCGGCGCTCGGTCTTGTAATACCACTGCCCAAGTGTGACGTCCAGGCTACTGCCGTTGATGTGGCTTTCGACGTACGGATGAAAGACAAGCTGGCCAGATTTGATGGCCGCCTTAATGTCGGTGTTGCTGTATACCCCCATGGTCCCTCGCTTGATTTGTCCCCTTTATTGTGCCCTAAGTAAGCACAAGGGGCAACACCGCGAGTGTTGTGGTTTAGGCGGCGATATACTCAGGTTTGAGTTTGCCAATAATAATGTCGTTAACGACCTCTGTTGCGATAACTTCGAGCTGTTGAAGCGTTCCGTGGTTGCGAATGATTGTATCTGGTTTGATCTCGCTGCGGGCAGACTCGGTGACGTCTGTTATGTCGGCTTCGTGGTTGGCTCGCTCGATACCAAGTATGAGGCCGCCGTTTTCTCGCACGCTAAGTGCATCACTGGGATAGCGCAGGCCGCCAATGATCACCAGCTTTTTGTCGGAGTCGTGCAGGGAGATTCGGCGAAAGATCTCGTCGTACCAAATGGTATTGCTGACTTTGGCTACGAGATATCCACCGAGCCACTGGAGGAGCGGGCGGTAGGTCGCTTTGTTTGCTGCGGTGATGTGTTGATCTAGGATAGTGGGATGGGCCTTAGCCGCCTCGATGTACGCGAAGAGCTTTTCGAATAATTCTGGTCGGGCGGCGAGCTGGTGTTTTGTGATGGCCAGCTGATTCCAGGTGAGTTCCTGGTGGAGCTTCTCGCTAATAGATTCGATAAACCATATAAGTGCTTGGTTGGTTAGTTCGATGTTGTTGGATGTTGTCTCGAACGCCAGCTCGCCGCTGAGCGCACGGTTAAAGTCCTCGGCGACCTCTGCGATCAGTTCGCCGCTTTCGTAGGTGGCGTTATTGGGCTCGATGTCACACAAAAGTCCGGCAAATGTGCTTTTGCCGCTTCCAATCATGCCGGTGATGCCCAATATCTGACCCATGTTTCCATACTAGCAAAAACTCCCCGCGCTCGGCAGGGAGTTTGTTTGCTATGCGGCTTCGTCTTGGAGCGATTCGATAGCCGTACCACCAAGCTTGCGCCTTGGTAGCGTGAGCGTTTCGTCGGAGATAGGCTCCTCGACTCGTCGCTCAATATCATCAGGAGGTCTGGGTGCTGCCTTGTCGCGACCACGCCCGTCGATCAGATCGTCGATCCTGTCGACGAGCGTGCCGGCTGCGGTTGCAACCGGGTTGCGGCGTCTAACGACGCTTGCTCGCACTGCCCGGAGGGCTAGCGGTGCCGCGTACGGCGAATCTTCGTAAGCTCGGTTTTCGTAGTGCCGTTGTCCCCGTCCGATTCGTTCACCCACCTGTTTCTCCTTTTGTTTATTTTTAGAGGCTTGTTACGTCAACCTTGACGCCAGGACCCATGGTGCTGCTGACGGCAACGTTCTTGATGTAAGCACCCTTGATGCTTGCAGGCTTAACGCTGTTAAGGCTTGCAATGAAGGCCTTGGCGTTTTCGGTAAGCTTAGCAGCGTCAAAGCTGACTTTGCCGATGCCCTGGTGGACAATAGCTTGCTTGTCGACGCGGTATTCTACGCGACCAGCCTTAGCTTCTTCAACGGCCTTGGCGATGTTGGTTGTAACGGTGCCGCTCTTAGGGTTTGGCATCAGACCGCGTGGTCCGAGCAAACGAGCGTACTTGCCAAGCTTTGGCATCATCTGTGGAGTTGCAACCAAGATGTCGAAGTCCAATTGCTCTTTGTCGAGCTGTGCGAGGAAGTCTTCCTCACCAGCGATGTCGGCGCCTGCCTTCTTGGCCTTGTCCAGCTGGTCAGCTGGGGCGAAGACGGCAACGCGTACGGTCTTGCCGGTACCGTGTGGCAATGCAACGGTAGCGCGGATGTTTTGGTCGGCCTGGCGTGGGTCGACGTTGAGGTTGATGTGCATTTCAACAGTAGCGTCGAACTTGCTTGGGCTGGTCTTGGCAGCGAGGGCGATGGCTTCGTCCAGGCTGTACAGCTTGCCAGCTTCTACCTGCTCAGCGAGCTTGCGGTAGTTCTTGCCGCGGCGCTCGAGGCGGCTGCGGGTCTTAGGGGCTGGGCCCTTTTGGTCTGAGTTTGCCTTGGCTTCGTCAGTCTGAGGAGTGGTGTCGCCAGCGGCTTTGCGCTCTTCGCGGTCGGCCTTCTCTTCAGCTTCAGCAA
>DATEFF010000110.1:0-6846 GCA_035280785.1 Saccharimonadales bacterium (SeqCode) | reverse complement strand
GGCAAGTTGTCGATGTTCATGCCTGGGTATGGGTGAGCTTCGATTTTGTCTTCGAGCGCAACCAGGCCGGCGGTCTCGTGACACTTAATGTCAACCAGCTTGGTGCGACCGTTTTCGGCCTTATACTCTGGGCTAACGGTGAAGAACATTCCCATCTTTTCGAGCTTCAGGAGCTCGAGGTCCAGGAAGTCGATTGGGCAGCGAGTAATGGTGATAGGTGAGTTGGTTGTGGCGGCGATGCTTAAGAAGGTCATAGCCTCGATTGGGTCTTCAGCTGGGCTGTAAGTGACGTTCTTGTTGATGTCCTTTACGCCATGGATCTGGAGGGTTGGAGTGCCAACGCCTTCGATTTTGACGCCGAGCTTCTCGAGGTAGAAACAAACGTCCTGAACCATGTAGTTAGAGCTAGCCATCTTGATAGTTGTGACGCCAGGGGTGCGGGCAGCAGCCATGATGGCGTTTTCGGTGGCGGTGTCGCCACTTTCGTACATGACAATCTTGTCGCCAACCTTAGGCTTAACGGTACAGGTGTACCAGCCAGCGTGAGTCTCGACATTGAGGCCGAGCTTCTCGAGTGCGAACAGGTGCGGGCGAATAGTTCGCTCACCGAGCTCGCAGCCACCGGCGTACGGGATCTGGAACTCGTCCATCAGGTGCATTAGTGGCGCCATGAACATGATAACGCTGCGGGTCTTGCGGCCGGCTTCGGCGTTAATTTCGTCCATCTTTAGTTTGGCGGGTGGTTTGATCTCGAGGTCGTTGTCGTTGACCCAGCGTGTCTGAACGCCAATACTGTTCAGAACTTCGATGAGGCGGTTGACTTCTTCGATGCGCGGCATGCGCTTGAGGGTTGTCCTACCTTTGTTAAGCAGGGCGGCGCACATCAGCGCGACAGCTGCGTTTTTGGATGTCTTAACAGCGACGGTGCCACGAAGTTTGCGGCCGCCTTCGATGCGGAAGTTGAGTGTGCCTGGCTTGTTCAGCGAGAGGATCTCGCTGTTTAGGACGTCGCTAATTCGCGCCAGCATCTCCATGCTGAGGTTTTGACCGCCGTTTTCTATACGATTAACAGCGCTTTGGCTGGTGCCGAGCGCTTTTGCCATTTCAGATTGAGTCAAACCGCGATCTTGGCGGTTTTTCTGAATAAGCTTACCGATTTTTTCCTTGTAACTTGCTTCCATAACAGGTTTAGTATATCACGGATGAGATAAAATCAAGAGTTTTGTAGCATTTGTAATTACTTATGATTATGGTATTATTTGCTTATTGTTCAATAGTGACAGTTGGGAGGGCGTAATGCCCAAGCGTGTACGCAACCTGGGCCCGCATGCCAAAGTCCACACCGTGGACGTGACGGGGCTCAACTGCAACGTCAGGGTGTTCGGTGTTGCCGACTCTACCCAGACCGTGCCCCACATCGAGGGGCCATGGCTGGCAGTTGGCAAGGTCAGGGAGGAGATCGTCTCCACCAGGGCCGGCATCGAGCTGATTCTGACCAATGGACAAGGCTCCGTCCGCGTCAGCCGAACTGGCAACGCGACGGCTGGTCCCGGGGGCGACGTCAACACCGGCGTCCGCGGACGACCGACTGGTGGCAGCATCCGTGTTTCGCGCACGGGCAACGCCACTGCCGGGCCTGGCGGCTCGGCCAACACCGGCGTGGACCTCACGGGGGGTCGGCCGATCGGGACTCACGTGGTCGGGCAGAACGATCCGTTCCGCCGCCGCAACCCCGAGTCGTCGGTCACCGTGACGATGTTCGTCAAGTACGGCACCCGCGT
This sequence comes from Saccharimonadales bacterium (SeqCode), assembly GCA_035280785.1. Taxonomy (GTDB): domain Bacteria; phylum Patescibacteriota; class Saccharimonadia; order Saccharimonadales; family EFPC-124; genus DATEFF01. The sequence continues at coordinate 5,065 of DATEFF010000110.1, read as the reverse complement.
CCTGCACTGAACATGCCGCGAGCCGGCCCGGGGATGACCTCTCCCGGGCCGGCTCGCCGGATGATATACTGAACTTATGTTATAGCAATATTCCTTCACCACTCTTTAAACTCATAAAATTATCAGGAGATACCGATGAAGGATGCGGAAATTGCAAAACTTATACTGGCAGAAGAAGAGCGTCAGCGCGATGGTCTTGAGCTGATCCCGTCAGAAAACTACGTCAGTCGCGATGTACTAACCGCGATGGGCAGCGTATTTACCAACAAGTATTCTGAAGGCTTCCCGCACCGCCGCTATTATGGCGGCCAGGAAAACACCGACCAGATCGAAGAAATTGCGATTGAGCGAGCCAAGAAACTCTTTGGCGCCGACCACGCTAACGTCCAGCCGCTGAGCGGCGCGCAGGCTAACGAGGCGGCGTTTCATTCGTGGCTCGAGCCGGGTGACACCATTTTGGGGATGGAGCTAAGCCACGGCGGACACTTGACGCACGGTCGTCCAGGCACGGTACTGGCCAAGCTCTTTAACTTTGTGCGCTACGGCATGAAGGACGTCGAGACCGGCGAGATCGACTACAATCACTTGCGTGACTTGGCGCTCGAGCATAAGCCAAAGATGATTTTGGCTGGATTTAGTAGCTTCCCGCGCGAGCTGGACTACCAAAAGTTTGCCGACATTGCAGACGAAGTTGGCGCTGTTGCCGTCATGGACATGGCGCACTTGGCCGGGCTGATCGCAGGTAGGGCGCTGAAGAATCCATTCGATTATGGGTTCCACATGGTGACGACAACGACCCACAAGACACTCCGAGGTCCACGCGGTGGCATGATTTTGACAAAGGGCACAGTTGGCAATCCGCTGAAGGCTCCCGAGAAAACAATCGAAAATCTGCCGACACTTGTTGACCGCACCGTCTTCCCTGGCGTCCAGGGCGGTCCGCACATGCATGTCATTGCGGCGAAGGCGATTGCATTTGGCGAGGCTGACACTCCAGAATTTCAAGCGTATGCCCAACAGGTTCTGAAGAACTCAAAGGTACTGGCCGACGAGCTGATGAAGCGCGGTTTTAAGCTCATCACTAACGGTACCGACAACCACATGGTCGTGGCTGACGTGCAGACAAGCTTTGGGATCCATGGCGGCGAGGCAGAGAAGGCGATGGACGCAATTGGCCTGAACCTCAACAAGAACGTCATCCCGGACGACCCGCTCCCACCGTTCCGTCCAAGCGGCATACGACTGGGTACGCCAGCGCTCACGACACGCGGATTGACTGAAGACCAGATGGCGCAATTGGCCGACTGGATGCTCGCGGCCATCCAGGCTCGCAACGACGAGTCCAAGCTGGCAAGCATCAAGGGCGAAGTTGTGGAGTTTGCTCGGCAGTATCCACTCCCAAGCGACAAATAGAAAGAGGGGCGAGCGCCCCTCTTTGCTTATTCGATTCCGGCTACGGTCAGCTGCTGTTTGTTCGGCAGCGTGACGCTATCCCCGAGGCCTTTACCTAGCAGTGATGCGCCCAGCGGCGACTGACAACTAATAATCATGTGGTCGTTGACCGATTCGCCCAGGCGGAACGTCCAGTGGCCGGCCAGGAAGTAATGGTGGTTTGACTTCTTGGTGTCGTGGCTGAGTTTGACGCGTGAGCCAATGTTGACGCGGCCGTTTTGTGGCTTTGGCAGGACTGGTGAAGATTTGCTCAAGTTCTCTTTAAGCGTCTGAAGCTCTGCGGCCAGAACGGCTTGTTTTTCGCGCAGTGCATCAAATGGCGCATTGTCGTGCCAGGTCTCTGAGGTCTGGTTGAGCGCTTCGTGAAAGGCGGGTCCCATCTCGAGGATTTCGCGTTCAATTTGCTCGATACGCTCTTTAGCGAGGGCCTTGTCTTCTTCCAAAATATAGTAGCTTTGTTGTGTCATAACGGTCATGGGACGCATCATTATAAGGCAAACAACCAGGCCGTGCAAGCGGTTTCGAAAGTCTCTCAGTTATTGTTCAAGTAGTGTCGATACTATGGTGAAGATGTCTGGCGCCAGGCATCGAAACATAACGGAGAGGAGGTGCCTATGCGGCTCCATAAACCATTGATAATTTCGGGTGCGCTTGTGACGGCTGGTATCGCTGGGTTGGTGACGACTCAAGCGGTCAACGCCGCCAACGACACCAACGGTCAACAGGGATTGGTTGACCGAATTGCAAGTACATTTAACCTCAATAAGGGCGACGTCCAGAAGGTTTTTGAGCAGGAACATCAGGCTCGCGAAACCGAGCGACAGCAAAAGTTTGAGGAGCGAGTAAAGCAAGCGGTTGACGACGGCAAGATTAGCCAGGATTTGGCTGACCAGCTGGTCGCCAAGCAAAAGGAGATGCAGACCTATCGCGACTCTATCAAGGACAAGTCGGCAGAGGAGCACCGAAGCTTGATGAAGACAAAGATGGACGAGATGCAAAAGTGGCTCAAGGATAACAATATCGACAAGTCACTGTTTGGCCCGATGGGCGGACGCGGATTTGGCGGTCCCGGCCCCGACAAGATGTAGCACGGCAAAACCGCCCGTTGATTCGGGCGGTTTTGTTATGAGTCTTCGCGGACAAACTTGAGCGCGTGCCAGTGCTGGTCGATGTCAGCGCGCTCAGCGCTCACCCAGCCATGTGGCTCCATGATGCGTTGCAAGCCTTGCTCGGTGATGTCAGTGTGTTGCTGTTGGCCAGATCGCGGCCAGCTAACCCACAAACCTTTTTGGATTTCGTTGAATTTGAGGTGGGCTAGGAAGTGCTCGGTCTGCGTGAGGTTGGTCATGAACATGTGTAGCCATTCGGTTGGGAGTTTGGCGTGGGTGTGGATGCCATTACCGCGCAGGTACTCCAGGAACCAGTCTGGCGCATCGACAGTGTCGACGGCCTCACCCATGGCGTATCCAAGCTTTTGTGTGAGTGACTGGTGGTCGCTGTACATTAGATCAACTCCGGCTCTTGTTCGAGCGTGACGTTAAATTTGGCGTGAACTTTGTCGATGATCTCTTGGCGGAAGGCAGCGAGGTCGTCGTAGCCCTTGGCGGATTCGTTGATGAATACGAGTGCGTTCTTTTCGTAGATTTTCATGCCGTGGCTGCGATAGCCTTTGAGTCCGGTTTGGTCTATGAGCCACCCAGCTAGCAATTTAACGCTACCATCGCTCATCTCGTAGAAGGGCATGTCGGGGTTGTTTTGCTGGAGCTCGGCTAGGACGCCCTTGGGTACGATTGGGTTTTTGAAGAACGAGCCCGTGTTGGCCAAAAGGTGTGGGTCTGGGAGTTTTTGCGCGCGGATGGCGACGACTGCACCGCGGAGGGCAGCCGGGGAGTATTCGGTGACGTGGTGTTTGTCGAGGTAGGCCTGGAGCGCCTCATAGAATGGTGGTTCGGGTGCGCTTTTGCTCAGGCGAATGGTGATGCTGGTGATGACGTAGTGGCGATCTTTTGGCGACTTGAAGATGCTGTTGCGGTAGCTGAATTTGCAGTCTTCGGCGGTGAGTGTGACGAACTTTTTGCTGCGAGTTTCGTACGCCTCAAGCTCGGTCAGTACGTCGGCAATTTCTGCGCCGTAGGCGCCAACATTTTGCACGGGCGTTGCGCCGGCAGTGCCAGGGATTGCAGATAGTTTCTCGATGCCGCTCAGGCCACGTGCGACGGTGCGGGCAACAATGTCGTCCCAGTTTTCGCCTGCGCCAACGCGCATCACGACAGATTCGTCATCTTCGCTGAGAACTTCAAAACTGTGCAGCGCGTTGATGATGACCAGGCCGTGAAATCCATTACTAAAGATGATGTTGCTGCCGCCGCCAAGCATTAGATATGGCTTGTCGCGACTGGCCGCCCACTCGATGGCTTCAGCGAGTTCTTCTTTGGTTGTAACGGTGGTTAACGCCTCGGCAATACCGCCCAGGCGCATGGTCGAATAGTCTTTCAGCGGAACATTAGTCTTTATCTGCATACTTCACCCATTATAGCGCGTGCAACCGAAATGTAGACACTATGGATGGTGTAGTATGTGCTACACATTGCGATATAATAAGGGCCACTAACCAAGGGGATCTCATGATTCGAAAACTTCTGAAAAGATCGTCGCCATTGCTGGCTGCGGTCGGTTTGTTGGTGGTCACAATTGCCAATACGGCGACTGTGGGCGCGACGCCGCTAACCATAAGCCAGGCTGGGCCAACTATGGCGATCGACCAAAATGTATCGTCGATTACTGACTGGCGCCTGAACGCATCGGCGACGCCATTGTCCAACGCCGACGGAACGCCTGCGAACGTTTCGTTGGTATTTGATTATGTGGACGCCGACAACTATTACTACGTGAACTTGTCGAGTGCAGATGCGAGTTACCTGAGCGGGTTTTATCGAGTGAGTGCAGGCACGCCGACCAAGATTTTGACGCTTGCCAACCGCGTAAACGCCAGCCAAGCCTACACGCTTGAGGTGCGTAAAGCATCAGGCGCGTATAAGCTCTACATCAACGGCACATACATTAACAAAGTCGATACGACCAGTGCAGTGAGCGCCAAGTTTGGCGTCGGTACGGTTAACGGAAATGCCAGCTTCGATAACATCACGGCGCGACTCGGGAGTACAACAACTCCGCTGAGCCCAACGCCGGTTCAGTCGAGCCTGCCAACTCCCGTCATCGACCCGAACCAAAGTTTGCCAACTCCATCAAACCCAACAATGACCGCCAGTACGGTCCGCACGGTCAATGTCAGCACTTCGCAGCAGCTGAAGGATGCGATCCTGGCGGCGCAGCCTGGCGACAACATCGTCTTGGCTGACGGAACATACGCCAGCACCACGACTGCCGGCAACTACAGCGGTTCGTTCGCGGCAACAGTCGATGGGACAGCCGCAAACCCTATCACAATCAGTGGTAGCCGCAACGCGGTGATTGACGGCAATGGCACCGGCGGGCGCTACGGCCTATACCTGTACGGCGCCGACTACTGGAATATCGACGGCATCACCGTGGCCAACGCCAGCAAGGGCATCGTGTTTGACGGCAGCAATCACGGCTTCATCAATAACGTGAA
>DATEFF010000109.1:0-6880 GCA_035280785.1 Saccharimonadales bacterium (SeqCode) | reverse complement strand
ACTGCATGATGCCGTGCAGACCGCCGTAGACCTGGCCGTTCGCGCACATGGTCATCTGGGCGATCTTGGCGAAGGTCGCGTCGTCGCTGGCGAGCGAGGCGTCCAGCAGCTCCGGGTGGGTGCGCTGGATGTTGCGGTACGTCAGGTACTGGACGGCGGCACCCAGCGCGGAGTTCTGGACGGGGATGTCGCCACCACCGTGCCCGACCTCTTGCTGGAACTGCTGCCAGGCGACGCCGGGGTTGATGTAGACGATGACCTTCTCGCTCGCCGTGGTCGGCGCGCAGGTCATTGCCTTGACCTTGACGCCACAGGCGAAGTCACTCGTCGCGACGATCTCCGGGCTCTGGTCTTCCTTGGGTGCGCCGACGGCGTGCGTGACGGCCAGGTTGATCAGCTCGCGCAGGGTCGGCTCGACCGACGCCTGATCGGTGACGACCGGCAGTCGGCTGGGCAGCGCGGGTGCGACTGCGGCCGGCTTGTTGTCGGCGCCCTTCTGCTGGGCGTCGTTGTTGTCGTCCGGGCTGCCGCAGCCCCAGGCCATGGCGGCCACGGCCGCGAGCATGAGTGCAAGTCGGGATGGTGAACGCATTCTGAGCGCCTCCAGGTTGGGAAGGATGAGCTTGGGTGGGGCGGCGAACCGCCCGAGAGTACTCTGGACGCAAATTATATTTCATTTTGTAGTAATGTCAACTTGACGAAATGTCAGAATGTTTTAGATAACGGGGGTGACAATGCTTGATTTTATGATATAGTAGCGGTTGCGTAAGTAGCCCTACCTTAACAATCAGACCCTACAAGATTCCCGGAGGGAGTCGTTGGAATGAAGAAGCTGCTTCTGGCCCTCTTGACCCTGGTCGTTCTGGGCGGTGGCGTGTTCGGCGGTGTCTTGTTGTGGGCGCAAAGTAGAGCGTCCCATGTCGAGATACCGTCGCTCGAACCCGCTGGAGCCTCAGTGGTCCTGGCGGCCGACGGTAAGCAGATCGTGGGGAAGTTCGTCTCAGCTGAGGCGGGCAAGCCCCTGGACGCCAAGCAGGTCTCGACGCTGATCAGGCATGCACACCTGGCCGCGGAAGACCGGAGCTTCTACGCTCACGGCGCCATCTCGCTCAAGGGCATGGCCTGGGCCATGCTGACCAACGCGCGCGACGGCACGCTGGCTGCGGGTGGTAGCACCATCACGCAGCAGCTCGCCAAGCGCTACGCCGGCACGGACAAGACGTTCGATCGCAAGATCGACGAGCTGCCGTACGCGTACAAGATGGAGCAGGACTACACCAAGGACCAGATCCTGGTGACGTACTGCAACGTCAACTACTACGGGCGTGGCGCGTACGGGATCGAGGACGCGGCCAACACGTGGTTCGGTGTGTCGGCGACCAAGTTGTCGGACATGAGTGACCCCTTGCAGGTGGCGCGAGCCGCCTTTCTGGCGTCGCTCCTCAAGCAGCCCGGCAACTACGAGCAGTACGTGGGTGAACCGCGCAACCTCAAGTTCGCCGAGCCTCTGCGACAGCGAGTCGTCTACACGCTGGACGGCCTGCGTGACCTGGAGGCGCTCCCCGCGGGCGCTGACGGCAAGCCGGCCGCGACGGTGTCTCAGGAAGTTGTCGACAAGGCCAAGAAGCTGGTCGAGAAGGACCTGAGTGCGCTGAAGCTCACCAACCGCTTCAAGCAGACCGGTAGCGCGGTCGAGGGCGATCCGTACCTGATGGGCTACGTCCGTGACTGGATCGTGGCCTGGCAGACGCAGCTCGCTCGCGACGACGGTTACAACGATCAAGAAGCAGCCGAAATGGGCGAGGCTGAGACCAAGACCATGCTCGCAAGAGGTGGGCTGAGGCTTCAGACCGAGATCGACCCGGCGGCTCAAGATCGACTGGTCAGTGCGCACAAGAACAAGCTGGGCGGTGGGCCTTCGGGTTTCATCGTCCTGAACCCGCGCACCGGTGGCGTCGTGGCGATGAGTGGCGGCCGGAACTACAACTCCGACCCCAACAACTACGCCGTCTACACCAAGCGGCCGCCTGGTTCGACCATGAAGCCTTTCGTCCTGGCCAACGCGGTCAAGGAAGGCGTCTCGGTCAAATCGGTGTTCGCTGCGCCGGCTGAGATCCGCATCGACGGTCCGCCCATCCAGGATCACACCAGGAAGGACGCGCCGGGGTGCAAGATGACCCTGGCGGACAGTATCGCCGTCAGCAACAACGTCGTAGCCGTCGAGGCTGCGACGGGCAAGATGGCAAGCTGCGACGACCGCAACAAGCTGACCAACATCAAGGACTACCCGGTCACCCCCAAGACGGTGGCTGCCCTCATCCGCAAGGCTGGGGCCGAGGCCAGCATGGTCCCGGGGCGTACGGACAAGATCAAGATCGGTGAGGAGCCTCGTCTCGCCATCGGTGCAACGCTGGAGATCTCGCCGCTGAAACTGGCGGTCATGGCCTCCACGCTGGCCAACGGCGGGGAGTATCACAAACCCCATCTGATCAACCGCATCGATGCTCCCAACGGCGAAAACATCTTCGAGCATGAGGATGAAAGCCAGCAGGTCATCGACCGCAAGTACGCCGACATCGTCAACCAAGTACTGACCGGTGTCTTCACCAAGGGCACCGCAACTGGTGCGCAGGTGGATGGTCATCCTCTGGCCGGCAAGACGGGTACGACGGACACGGATCTGGGTGACGCCTGGTTCTTCGCGTTCAACGCCGTCAATCCCTCGCAAGACAAGGAGCCGGCGTACGCCTGCGCTGGCTGGGCTGGCAAGAACGCCGACCGGCATGGTGCAGACGTCGGCGAAGTCTGTCAGAGCTTCTACCAAGGCCAACTGAAGGGTCGGCCCGGGGTGAAGTTCCCGGACGCCGACCTCAACGCTGGCAAGCTGGTGGGGATCGTGCAGGCTGCACCTCCTCCTCCGCCGGTCGTCGAGACGACTCAGCCACAACCTGAGCCGTCGAAGACAACGCCACCGGCAACGCCCACGAAGACCAAGACCGTCGAGCCGACGACCGCGTCCACAACAACGCGACCGCCGGATCCTGGTCCGACTTCGACACGCGAGGCTCCGCCACCGGAGGAGAACGGCGGGAACGAAGAAGACCCCAACAACGGGACCGTCCCGGTACCTGGTGGGGTCGAGCCCGAGGGCTGATCAAGCCCGCGGGACAGGTAGGGCTACTACGCGAAAGGGGCCCCTCATCCGTGAGGGGCCCCGTAGTCCATGAACTTATATAGAACTAGCTTGCCGTCTTGCGGCGGAACAACCAGGCTGACAGCGGGACTGCAACGGCCAGGATGCCCAGGCTCCAAACAATTGCGAGCCAGACGTGGTCGCCAGTTGGCAGGCCAAGCATCAGCGAGCGAACTGCTTCAACCACGTGAGTGATTGGCTGGTTCTCGGCAAATGCTTTCAGGACTGGGTTCATGCTGTCGCCAGGAACGAACGCGGTGCTCGCGAATGTTAGCGGGAAGACGATAATGAATGTCAGCCACTGCACGCCTTCAACGCTCTTTGAGTACACGCCAACGATGGCCGAGAGCCACGAGAAGGCGAGTGTAAAGAGCAGCACGATGAAGGCAATCAGCAGCCAGTCGGTAAAGCTCGCGCTGCTGCGGAAGCCAATCAACAAGCCGGTCAACAGCATCACAATGGTCGAAATACCGTTACGGAACAGGTCCGAGATGGTGTGACCGTTCAGGACCGCCAGGTTGCTCATAGGCAGCGAACGGAAGCGGTCGATGATGCCCTTCTGCATGTCGTTACAGACGGCGATGGCGGTGGTCGTTGAGCCAAACGCGAGCGTCTGGACGATGATACCCGCCATCAGGAAGTTCAGGTAGTTTACGCCTTCTGGCAGTGATGGGGCGATTGCGCCACCAAAGACAGATGCGAACAGTACGAGGAACATGATCGGTTGGAAGAACGTGCCCAGCAGCTGGTCACGGTTGCGCACAATGTGCATGCTGCTGCGCTTGATCATCAACAGTGAGTCGATGAACGCCAGGACAACCTTTGGTCGTTTGTCGAATACGAGTTCAGCCATTATTTTGTCTCCTCTTCACTTTCTTCGGTTTGCTTTTGCTTGCCGGTCAGGCTCAGGAAGACGTCGTCGAGTGTTGGCTTGTGGACGGTCATGGCGGTGATCTGGACACCAGCGTCAGACAGGAGCGTCAAGGCTTCCTTGGTGTCGACGTTGAGGTCTTGCATGACAACGCTGACTGAGAATTCCTTCTCGTTGGTGTCGGCAACGCGCTTGCCCAGAACTTTTGTGCCGGCTTTCAGGCCTGCGGCGTCAGCAAATGTCAGCTCCAGGCGGTCCTTGCCGACCTTGCCCTTCAATTCCTTGGCGGTACCGTCAGCGATAACCTTACCGCCATCGATAACGATGATGCGGTCGGCTAGCTGGTCGGCTTCCTCGAGGTACTGGGTTGTGAGCAGGATTGTTGTGCCCTTTTCCTTCAGCTTGTTAATGATGTCCCACATCGCAATGCGAGAGCGTGGGTCCAAGCCGGTTGTTGGCTCGTCCAGGAAGATTACTGGTGGCGTGGCGATCAAGCTCACGGCCAAGTCCAGACGGCGGCGCATACCACCCGAGTAGGTCTTAGCTGGACGGTCAGCAGCGTCAACAAGCGCGAAGTCCTCGAGAAGTTCCTCGGCGCGAGCCTTAGCACTGGCTGGAGTTAGGCGGTATAGACGGCCCATCATCACCAAGTTTTCGCGGCCAGTGAGCAGTTCGTCGACGGCTGCGGACTGACCTGTCAGGCCAATGACACTGCGGACTTTATCGGCGTCATCGCGGACGTCGTTACCTTCAATGTGGACGGTGCCTTCGTCAAAAGGCAATAGGGTGCTGAGGATGCGAACCGTTGTGGTCTTGCCGGCGCCGTTTGGGCCAAGTAGGGCCAGCATGGTGCCGCGCTCGACATTGAAGTCGATCCCTTTCAGCACTTGGTTGGAGCCATACGCCTTGCGCAGACCCTCAACCTCAATAACATACTTGCTTTGAGACATTAGTATTCCTTGTTAGATAAAATGATAGCCCTACAAGTGTACCTGAAAAGCCGCTTAGGCTCAAAGGGTTACATAGAGAGACTTGGGGCGACTTCGAGCGTGTAGGGGTCGGCCTGAGGTGCGCCGTTCATGGCTTTGAAGCAGCCGAGGGTGGCAATCATGGCGCCGTTGTCTCCGCAGAGCTTCATGTCTGGGTACTCGATAGGGAGATTCAGGCGTTCGGCTAGGTTACGGCGGAGCTGTGTGTTGGCTGCGACGCCACCACCGATGATGACACTGGCGGGTTTGAATTCTTCGACGGCCAGGAGAGCTTTGTCGACAATTGTTTCGGATGCAACTTGGGCAAAGCTGGCGCAGATGTCGCGTTTTTGATCGTCATTAAGGAGTTCGGGCAGGGCGCCAGATGGAAGTGTGTGGTCTTTACCGACAAGTTGTTGGCTGAGTCGGAGGACTGCGGTTTTGAGCCCAGAAAAGCTGAAGTCATACTTGCCCGTCAGGCGAGCCTTCGGAAGTCTGTACGCTTTGACATCGCCCTTTTCGGCCATGATGCTGACGTTGATGCCGCCAGGGTATGGCATGCCGATCATCTTTGCGACTTTGTCGTAGGCCTCGCCGATGGCGTCGTCCTGGGTCTGACCAAGCAGCACGTAGTCGAAGTGGTCCTGGAATAATACAAGCTGGCTGTGGCCGCCGCTGACGATAATGCCGAGCATTGGGAAGGCTGGCTGTGCTTGGCGTGGCTTGATTTCAGGCAGGTGGCTCTTGGTGATGAAGTTGACGTACAAATGCGCTTCGACGTGGTTGATCGCGTAGAGCGGTTTGTCATGCACAATTGCGAGTGTGCGGGCGGTTAGGACGCCAATAAGCAGGCTGCCGAGGAGACCGGCGCCATATGTAACGGCGATGCCGTCAATGTCGTCCCACGTGACATTAGCCTGCTCGAGCGCTTGGTCAACGACTGGGATGATAGCTTCGATGTGGCTGCGTGCAGCGATCTCTGGGATCACGCCGCCGTATTTGGCGTGCAGATCCATGCTGCTGGCGACAGTATTGGCAAGCAGCTCATTGCCGTCACGGACAATGCCGACGGCAGTTTCATCGCAGCTGGATTCGATACCAAGAATTATCATTGTTATTAGCTTAGCACGGACAGGTTAGGCTCGCGACTCGAGCGGAACGGTAAATGCACCTTGGCGAAGCACCTCGATGCCGTGGTCGGTGACGCGCGCAACCGTTGAAGGCAAGCGGCCGGATAGATCGCCGCCGTCAACGTAAAAGTCCACCATATCGCCAAAAATCTTCCACGCTTCATGGGCGGTGTTGGCTGGAGCTTGGCCGGCGGTGTTGGCGCTGCTGGTTGCAAGTGGGCCGGTCAGAAGGAGGAGCGCGTTTAGGCGATCGTCGGCCGGGATGCGAACAGGGAAGTCGCCTAGGCCCTGGTGAAGGTGCGGCAACGTGTCGGCTTCTGGCTTGAGGATAATACTGAGGGCGCTCGGCCACAGCGGTGCGGCCGCCATAATATCGCGTGACGATAGGTTGAGGCTGAGTAGTTGCTCGGCGCTGGCAGCGATAACAGTGCCAGGTTTGCCCTCACGGTGCTTTAACTCGTGGATGCGGTCCACGGCCTCGGCGTTCGACGCAAGCGCAACAAGCCCGTACACGGTGTCGGTCGGCATAACGCCAACACCGCCGCGCAGCAGGATGTGGACTACTTGTTCGTCGTTTGATAAATTCACATGACAATTCTACCACATTTTTGTCAAATTAACAGAGTAGAATGCCAGTTAGCGTGATAGGATGGAGGGATGCAGGGACAAGAATTTATCGAAATCAAGGGTGCACGTGAGAACAATCTGAAGAACGTCT
>DATEFF010000108.1:0-3477 GCA_035280785.1 Saccharimonadales bacterium (SeqCode) | reverse complement strand
GTTGCTGCGTTTGCGGTAGCTTTGCTTGGTTTTGGAACTTGGTTTGTGCTGCGTCCTGGCGCACAATCTTCTACGAGCGACCAGCCGCAGCAGTCCACGGCGCCGACCATTCAGCTGAACATCACCGAGGAGAGTTTGGTTGCGGCAGAGGAAAGCCATTCGCTACAAGTGGCTGTCAGGTCCGAGAGCTATGCCGACATCGCACGTGTTGAGTATTTGCTGGATGGATCGATTGCGACATACAGCACCCAGCCGCCATTTGATGTTGATATTGATATCTCTGGCCTTGAACCCGGCGAGCACACGCTCCAAGCCGTCGCATATGGCATTAAGGGCGGCGTGGCCAAAAGCAAAGTCTTTACATTTACCGTCAAAGACGCCAAGAAAGTCGAACCCGCCAACGACGAGTCGCAAGACATTGTCGAGCAAAGCATAACTCGCAGCACGCGTGCGGGCAGCTCCGGCCGCGCAACGACCGCCTCCACAGGCTCTAACAACTCACAAAGCGACGGTTCTGGCTCGGGTAGCGGTGGTGGGGGTGGCAGCAGCGGTGATACGACGCCGTGGCCAGATGACCCGCCAGCGCTTATTTGCGGCAACACTAATTTGCTCAGCGGACCGAGTAGCGCACCTGCCGGAGCGGTGGTTGTGCCTGCGGGCGACAACAGCGCAGTCAACTTTAGCAGTCCAAACACAACGTATTGGTTTGCGCCGGGAACGCACACGGTTGGCACCGGGCAGTTTAGCCAGATTGGCCCGGGTAGCAACTCGACATTTGTAGGCGCACCTGGTGCGATACTGGACGGCCAAGGACTGAATAACTATGCCTTTAGTGGTAGTGCATCCAACGTCAAAATTCAGTATTTAACCATAAAGAACTTTGTTGCACCGCGCGACGAAGGCGTCATCAATCACAACAGCGGTAATGGCTGGACGATGGAATATCTAACGGCGCAAGACAACAAGGGCGGCGCGATCTTTACAGGAACCAACAACGTCCTCCGCTATAGCTGCATGAAAGACAATGGGCAGTACGGTTTTCAGGTGTACGACGATGACGCTGGCGGCCCACAAAATGTCACACTCGATCACAACGAGATTGTCGGCAACAACACCGACGATTGGGAGGCGCAAGTCTCTGGCTGTGGTTGTACGGGCGGTGGCAAATTCTGGGATGCACACACCGTTAACGTCACCAACAATTATGTGCACCACAACCTCAGCGTGGCGTTATGGGCGGACACCAACGACTCTGATTTCTTGATAGAAAATAACTACATTGCCGACAACGAAGGCCAGGGATTATTTTACGAAATCAGCTACAACATGATCGTGCGTAACAACGCGTTCTTGCGCAACGGATGGGTTAGCGGCCACGCTAACAGCAGTTTCCCGACGGGTGCAATTTACCTGTCTGAGTCGGGCGGCGACAGTCGTGTGGCGGGCCGAACCGACAAGATCGACATCCATGATAATCAGTTCAAAGATAACTGGGGCGGCGTGATTTTGTGGGAGAACGCTGACCGATTCTGTGCTTCGCCAGCCAATACAAGCACGGGCTATTGTACTATCGTGAACCCTGCCGCTACCTTGGCGACGTGCGGCGATCCGGCGGGCGGCGGCCACGTAAATGTCGAACCATACAAGTCGGACTGTCGCTGGAAGACGCAGAATGTCACTATCCACGACAATGTTTTCTCGATGGACCGATCGGCAATTACAAATTGCATGACCACTGCGAGTTGTGGATTCCAGGGTATCTTTGCTAACAGTGGGTCATACCCGAGCTGGTCGCCGTATATGGGCAGCGGCACGCAGAACGCCATCGCATTCAGCCAAAACAACCACTTTAGTAACAACACCTACGTTGGTGATTGGCGCTACAGACCAAAGACAGAAAGTCTGACGACCATCTTTGCAATCTGGCAAGGTGCGCCATACAGCCAGGACGTCGGCAGCACATACAACGGCGCCGACCATCAGCAGGTCACGAACTATTTCGACGACAATACCGCCACACTGGAAGGCGGCATCGGTCAGTGGGTGAGTTGGTTCTCGGCGACCGTTGCTCGGTCGACCGAGCAAGCGCACACGGGTACACATAGCCTCAAGATCAACATCACTGCGCCGTTCGGTTGGGGCGTTGAATTATCTGACCCGACCGGTCCGCAAATCACCTCGAGGGATAAGCGTGTAAGCTTCTGGGCTCGGCTGGGCGCGGGCACGAACATCAAGGCCAAGCTGGAAGTCCGTTGGCTTGATGAAAGCCAAAACTTGCTGCGAACAGACGTCCTCACAACGCCAATACTCAGCTCGACATGGCAAGAAACAGCCCAAACAATTACGCCGCCAGTTGGCGCTACAAATGTCAGCATCGCAGTCCTGGACGGTTCGGGCACCAGTGGCAACTCGCTGTATCTGGACGATATTGTGATTGGTGACGTCGACTAGGCTATACTACGAATAATATGAAACCACAACTTATTACCAAGACATACACGTTTTGGGGTTATTTTGGCGCAACGTACTTCCTTATTCTTGTTGGATTTATATTGGCGGTGACCAACGAAGCATTGTGGCCGCTGCTGGCGCTGATCGTCCTGCTGGCTATCGTGTACTATGTTTTGCGCATCGTTCGAAACAATCAGTTCATGAATGAACGGCAAGAGAAGTTACTGGCATATACCTCGCAGAATCACCTAGAGTACGACCCAATGCGCACGCCCAGCGTTAACGATCTTGGTGCTGTCGACGACATAGAGAACGCGCGCAATAAGCGCATCCAGAACAAAGTAGAGGCCAGCGAGTGGACGTACTGCGACTTCGCCTACGACTTATACAACCGCACAAAGTACGGCGAATACAAAGCCGCAACAGTGCATTACGGCGTCATGTATACAACGTTGCCACGCAAACTCCCGAACGTTTTCTTTGACTCGATCCGTGCACGCCGGCGACAGTTTCGATTCCATTTTGCGCGTAACCAGCGGCACAGTCTGGAGGGCGATTTCGACAAGCATTTTGTGACGTACTTCCCGCCCGATTACACCATCGACAGCATGAGTTTTATCTCGCCAGAAGTCATGTGGGCAATGCGTGAAGCCAGCGACTACGACATTGAGATTGTGGGTGACAGGCTATATCTGTACGGCCCGTTATACGAACCCAGCGAGCAGCTACCAGAGATGAGCGCCAAGCTGGCGAATATCAAGAAGCACCTAATCGACAACATCACGACGTATCGCGATGAGCGTTTGCCGTTTGAGGCTGGCCGCAAAATTGTCGCGCCAATGGGTGCCGCCCTCCAACGCAGCCGCTTTTGGACGATTGTATCGGCAACAATTTTGACGGTATACATTTTGTTGTACGTCTTGGACATTATTTTTGACGTATTCCGCCAGTAGAAGCATAAGCGCGTGATATTATAGAGGGTAACTATGGCACGCCTTCCAAATCCTGGTAGCGATAACGGTGTCT
>DATEFF010000107.1:0-9909 GCA_035280785.1 Saccharimonadales bacterium (SeqCode) | reverse complement strand
TGAGAGTATACCACAAACTATTGACTTTGAGAATATATTATTTCATAATTTACGACCGTAGAGACCTCACGGAAGGATACTGCTATGAGCAACCCGCCCGTCACCGTTACGGAGATTCCGCTGACCGAAGCCACCCACAGTGGCGGCAGCGGCCCCAACGTCAACCTCGGTGACCGCGCCGCTTCGGCCAGACTCAACCAGCTCTTAGGCGCCTCACGCGCCCAGCCGGGAACCCGCGCGTTCCTGCTGAGCTGGAGTGGTGGCAAGATCCCTCGCGGCGCGCAGGTCGGCAGCCACACCGTCGCGTGGACGCAGAACGGCGTCGTGAACAACACCAACAGCAGGCAGATCGGAACGTACGACCGTCTCGTCGAGAACGGCGGCGCCGGAGGCAACGAGCAGCGCATGCTGGTCTTCCTCCACCCGTAACGGCCACCGACCGCAGCAGAGTCTCACTGGCCGCCGGGAAGCACACAAGTGTCGCTTCCCGCGGCACTTGTGTATTGAAATCATCCCGTCTCCCCTATATTATGACCCTGGCCATACCTCATAAGGGAGGAAGTTGTGAAACGTCAACGCCGTCAGCCGACGGCTATAGCCGTATCTATCGACCCAGACCTAGAACGCCGGTGGGAGGCGGCTCTGCTCACCCGCCCCACCAACAACCCCGCCGCCCTGGCAGCCTGGGATCGTGAGCACAGCGAACTGCTGACCACCTACCAGGCCGCAGTCGATCGCGCACAGAGGCGGCAGAAGGAAGCAGCCCACAGAAGGGCCCGGTTCCGCCGCAGGGTCACGGCCCTCGCCATCGTCGTACTGGTCGCCATCGGCGGCATCGTCTACTGGGCAAACCGGCCCAGCGAGGATGAAATCCGAAGCGCCGAAATGGACCGCCAAGACGCCGTCTGCATGCTCCACTACGAGCAAACGCGCCACCTGAAACTGGTCAACAAGCAAGTCGACCTGCTCCTGGACGGCGAGGGCGGATGGCTCGATCCCCGCCCCTACTCGCAGCCGATTCCGGTGGGCGGCATCAACCTCACGCCCGCCGAGCTGCTGGCCGGCAAGACGGGCGAGGCACAGGTGAATCACGAGAGCTACGTCCAGGACACCTCCCGATACATCGGGTCCTGGGCGCTGGTGGAACGCAAGGGAGGACGTCTCATCCTGACGATGTTCTCGCTGTCTGGGTTCGGCGAGCTGCCACACGCTCCGCTTCAGGCCAACACTGCTTCGGCAGTAACGGTGCGTGGCGAAGAGATCGCCCACGAGTGCCTCTGACCGCCCGCCCGTTTGGCGCCCCGGAATCGACCCCGGGGCGCCGTTCCATTTTTATGCCCTACACTTGCCTATATGCCGCAACTTAGGCAGACTGTGTAGGTCAAGGAGAATGAAATTATGACCAAACAAATACTATTCCTACAAGGCGGCGGCGAAGGTGCATACGAGGCAGACCAAAAACTTGTCGATAGCTTGAAGCAGTCGCTCGGGCAAGGGTACACCGTTAACTATCCGGCCATGCCGAACGAAGATTACCCGGACTACACAACATGGAAGCCGCTGATCCAAAAGGCGTTAACCGATGCGCCAGACCCGGTCATTGTAGTTGGCCATTCGTTGGGGTCTTCGATGTTAGTAAAGTGCCTCGACGATATCGACGCCAAGGCTCAGATTGCCGGTCTGTTTCTGATTGCAACGCCCTTCTGGGGCGGCAACGGCTGGCTATACGAAGGCTATCAGGAGCTGGAGCTATCGGTTGGCTTTGGCGAAAAACTCCCCAAGAATGTACCCGTTTTCCTCTACCAAGGCACCGACGATGAGATCGTGTCGCTTGACCACCTGGCGATGTACGCCCAAGTACTTCCGCAGGCAACCGTACGTGAGATCAAAGGCGCCGACCACCAGCTCCATAACGATCTATCAGAAGTGGCGAAAGATATTAAGAGCTTGTAGTCGCCCTTATACAAAGAAAAATGACCGAACAATCGGTCATTTTTCATGGTGCGCGAGAGAGGACTTGAACCTCCACGCCCTAAAACGGGCACTAGCCCCTCAAGCTAGCGCGTCTACCAATTCCGCCACTCGCGCATGAGGGTGAACTTGGTCAATAATACCCTTTTAACAGGGAAATTACAAGAGTTAAAGCGTTGGTCGTAGGCGAGTTTTGCTGGCAGACCAGAAGCGAACATTCTCGAAACGGTCAATTGGGTCGCCAAGGTTGCGGGCACCAAAGCTCGTCACGCCTCGGGTCTGGATGTACGTCAAATTTGGACGGTATAGGCCAATTGCCGGCACGTCGGCAAGCCAACGTTGCGTAAAGCTACGATACTTGGCGATACGGAGCGCTGGGTCATTGCGCGAACGGGCGCTGTCGAGCGCATCATCAGCCGATGCAGACTTGTATTCTGACAGGTTAAACCCGCGGTCGGTCGCCTGCGATGAGTGCCAGTAGGCGTACACGTCAGGGTCGGCACCAATCGCCAGTTCGTACAGCAAGACGTCGTAGGCTCGGGGGATAATAACGTTCTGCTGGATATCGTCTGGGCGAATCAACTGCGAGTCAAAGCTCACGCCAATTCTAGCCCACTGGTTCATCAACGTCTGGGCGATTGCTGGAAAGTCACCACTGCTAAGCGTTACGAGCTGAAGCTTCAACGGCTGGCCGTCTTTGACGCGCTTACCGTCAGGACCGAGCTTCCAACCAGCGTCGTCCAGGAGTTTCTTAGCCGCCTCGAGGTTTGTCGGCGCTTGTTGCAATGCCGGGTCGTAACCAAGCTGACCGTTTAAGAGCGGGCCGGTTACAGGCTGGACTCGGTTATGAAGTTGCTTGAGGATGGCCGGCTGGTCTGTCGCCAGTTCGAGGGCGTTGCGAACTTTTACGTCCTTTAGCAGCGGGCTGTTCATCTGGAGGAAGGCGTAAACAGCATTGTAAAGTGGCGAGTCAGCGCGCACGGCGCTCTTGTTGTCGGCGAGATCCTCAAGTTGGGCGCTGCTTTCGTCGCTAATGGCCGCAACTTCTTGCACGCGGAATGCATTTACCAAATCTTCGCGGCTGCCGTAAGCATGCAGCTGGAAGTGGCTGAGCTTGGGCGCGCCAAGGAAGTAGTCTTCGTTGCCGTCCATTCGTACGATAGATTGCGATTTCTTGTTGTCGCCAATTGTCCGAACATCGCGGAAGATAAACGGTCCGCTGCTCACTGTTGGGTTGCGACTAAATGCGTGACTGCGGAGCTCAGACGATCGGACCTTGCTGAGCATGTGCTCAGGCAAAATCCCCACTGTCAAAGCGTTCAAGAACGGCGTATACGGTGCCGGCAATGTAAATCTCACGGTGTAATCGTCAATCTGTTCGACAGTGATATTGCGCCAGCTGCTGTACAGCTGCGAGTGCGTGTCGGCGTCCTTAATAACAGAGAATGTGTAGGCAACGTCGCGAGCCGTCACAGGCACGCCGTCACTCCAGCGGGCCTTCTTACCCATGGTCATGGTGTAGACTTTGCCACTCTCGTCCATTGTGTAGTGGTCAACGAGTTCTGGTTGTGGCGTGCTGCGCTTGTCGTGGTAGAAAAGACTCGCGAATACAAGTCGAGATACGGTCTTCTCTGCCGGTGTGCTAGCAAATATCGGGTTGAGGTTATCGACAGCGCCAACAACACCCTCGGTGTATGTCGTGCCCTCAGCAGGAATGTCTGCGCTGTAGAGCGCCGAGAATTGCGTCGACTGCCAAAAGACAGCGACAATAAGGGCAGCAATCGCCAGCAGCCATGCGCCTGCCATGCGGCGGACTTCCTGGAGGTTCTTCCAGCGGCGAACCAAGAATCGATGTGCGTGCCCGAGCGTTGCACCTTCAAGACGGCGAAGCCTCGCCCGAAGCTCGGTTGGCGATTCGCCTGGACCAGGTGTACGCAGCGCGTTCACCGGCTACCCGATCAACAGCCCGACGATCAACGAGCCGACAAATATAACTGCCAGCACAATTGTTGCCTCGTACAGGCTCTTATCGGTTCCGCGGCGGGTCGTAAACAGTTCGCCGGAGCTACCAAAGCCAGCGCCTAGGCTTGCGCCACGTGCCTGCAACAAGATAGCCGCAGTCATCAGGACAGCTGTGGTGATGGTAACGATACTGAGAATCATTGATGTGTTCATACGGTCTTTCCTGACTCGTTTAGGTCAAGTAGGTTGGTCAATACATAGTTTATCAAGCTGATGATCATACCAGCAAGTACCGCGGCCCAGAATGAGATAGTCAAACCAGTCACCAGCAGCGATGCGATCCACACCGTCAGGCCGTTTACGATCAACGTAAAGAGGCCGAGCGTCAGCAAAATCGCCGGGAGCGACAAGATGACAATCAGTGGTTTCAGGATAGCGTTGACCAGGGACAGAACCAAACCGGCCCAAAAGAACAGTACAAAGCCTTGCGATTCGTCATATTCAACGCCATGGCCATCCAGTAGACGGACTGCGACCCAGAGGCCCAGACTGTTTAAAACCCATCGAAGTAAAAAGCGAAAAAATTGTCGTTGCATGTAATTTCCTTCTCATCAGTATAGCAGGTTACAATACTATTCATGACTACAAACACCACTTCCTCGACATACTCGGACCGCCTCGACAAGGCCGTCCGCCCACAAGATGATTTCTTTGCCTATGTTAATAACAAGTGGCTCGCCGACAATCCCATCCCAGATAGCGAGACACGCTGGGGTTCGTTTAGTATCCTGCACGACGAAGCACAGGGCCATATGCGCGACATTTACGAAGAGTTGCAAGGGCAAGACAGCGCGAACGGCAGCCTCGAGCAGCAGATTCGCGACTTTTACCGCAGTGGGATGGATTTTGACAAGCACAAGACTGGCAACTTGGCCGTCATGGACGAGTACTTTGACCGCATCGACAGCGCGACCAACCCTACAGAACTCATAAAAGTCATGGGCGAAGTCCATAGGGCCGACGTTGAGGGTCCGTGGCGCATGATTGTCGACGCTGACGACCGCGACAGCACCAGTCACATTCTGCGTATCGTTCAGCCGCGCCTCACACTTCCCGACCGCGACTACTACCTGGACGAAGCCGAGAAGATGCAGTCCATTCGCGAGGCATACCAAAAACACGCCCGCGCCATGTATGCCCACTTCCCAGCCCTTGCTGCCAGCGAGGACAACTTCTGGGACACTGTATGGGAGTTTGAATTGTCATTTGCCACCGTTAACCGCAGTCGTACCGCCCTTCGCGACGTACAGAATAATTACCACCGCGTTGAATACGCCGAGCTCAAAGACACCTACAAAAACATCGACTGGGACACCTACGCCAAAGCCGTTGGCTGGGACACAAGCAGCCGCATTAGCGTTGACCAGCCCGAGGTCTTGCAGCATGTCGACGATATGATTTCCCAGAAGTCCCTGGACCAATGGAAGACCTACCTAAAATGGCAATTCCTCATCAAGCACGGCGGTCGCTTGAGCGAAGAACTCTCCAACCTCCGCTTTGAATTCTTTGGCAAAGTCCTGGGTGGCACAACGCAAATCATGCCCCTCTGGAAGCGCGTTGCCGCAACAATCGACGCCGCGATGGGCGAAGGATCCGGCAAGCTCTACGCCGAGCGCCACTTCCCAGAATCGTCCAAAAAACAAGTTCTGGACATCGTCGAAGACATCCGCGCGGCCTACAAAGAGCGCATTCAGGCGCTAGATTGGATGACCGAGCCGACCAAGGAAGTCGCCCTGCGCAAGCTTGCCAACATCAAGGTGCTCATTGGCTACCCCGACAAATGGCGTGACTTCAGCGACCTCGAGGTTAAGCCCGACGCGTACCTTCGCAACGTCCTGAATGCCGACGCGCTCGCAACCGACTACTGGCTCGGCAAGCTCACCCAGCCAACATCGCGCGACGACTGGTTCATGAACCCACAAACCGTCAACGCCTACCACGACCCAAACCGTCTGGTTATCTGCTTCCCAGGCGCGATTTTGCAGCCGCCATTCTTTAGTCCAGACGCGCCATATGCCGCAAACGTTGGCTCGATTGGCGCCGTCGTTGGCCACGAATTTACTCACGGCTTTGACGACCAAGGTTGCCAGTTCGACGAAGAAGGCAACGTCCGAACCTGGCAAACTGACGACGAGCGCAAGGCGTTTGCCGAGCGCGCGCAAAAGATCATCGACCAAGCCGACAACTTTGAGGTTCTGCCTGGCGTTCACCTGAAGGGCCAGCTGGTTATTGGTGAGAGCATCGCCGACCTCGGTGGCCTTGAACTTGCGCATCACGCCTTCCTGGCCAACGTCACGGACCCGGCCGAGAAAATCGACGGCGACTTAACCGCCCAAGACGTCTTCTTTATCAGTTTTGCCAGCACCGAATGTGGCAACTCACGCGACGAACGCAAGCGCGAACTCGCCCTCAGCGACCCTCACCCAACAGAGAAATTCCGCGTTAACGCCATGGTCGGCAACTGCGACAGCTTCTACGAGACCTTCGACGTCAGCGAAAAAGACGCGTTGTACTTGCCGCCAGCCGCGCGCGCTAAGATTTGGTAGCCTCGGAGCCTTCGGGCTTCAGCCATTTCCAGATAATTGCAGCTTTTTTGTCGCCCAACGTACCGATAAGCTGTTCGCGCGTGGCATTTTTGACCGCGCGCAGGCTACCAAAGCTCTGAATGAGCTTTTTACGGGTAACAGGCCCAATGCCTGGGATTTCTTCGAGTTCGCTTGCGGTTTGCTTTTGACGCTTCAGGACCGTGTGGTAACTGACGGCAAAACGGTGCGACTCATCGCGGATGCGTTGGAGCAGCTTTACAATGTGTGCGTCACGCGGTAGCAAAACGAGATAAAAATCTTCACTCTCGGTAATTGACGCTTCTGGGTAAGCATCCGGGTTGAGCGTGACGCCAGAGAATTCTTTGTGGATGACAATTTCTTCCAGGCGCTTTGCTAGGCCGATTGCCGGAATGTTTACGCCGCGTTCGCGCAGACCTTCGAGTGCTGCGCCCAACTGACCTTTACCGCCGTCAATTAGCAACAGGTCAGGTTTTGGCCAATCAAGGTGCTTGCCACTAAAGCGCCGCAACATTGTTTCGTTCATATGGGCAAAGTCGTTGTTGCCCGGAATTTGCATCTTAAACTTACGATACTCGGCCTTGTCGGCAACGCCATTCGTGGCCACAACCAAGCTAGCGACGTTATTTGTGCCACTCATGTGGCTAATGTCGTAACCCTCGATGCGTCGCGGGGCGCCTGGCAATGTCAGCAACTGCTGCAACCCGGCAAGCGCTTGATCTTTGCTGATATCCATAAATTCACGGTCGCTAAAGACAATCTGCTTTTGCAGCTCGCGCAGATTGTAGATCTGATTGCGCAGCTTTGCGGCTTGCTCGAACTCTTTGTGCGCGGCCGCGATCTTCATCTCGTTCTCAAGCTGACGGACCAACATGTGGCGCTCACCCTTCAGGTACATGATGAGTTTGCGGAGCGTGACCTTATAGTCAGCACTGCTGATTTTGTGCTCCTCGACGCCCGGGCACAGACCCAGGTGGTACTGCAAACAAACTCGCGTCGGCAGTGTCACGTGCGTGGAATACGGGAACGCGCGACGCAAGTAACGGAGCGCTTTTTTGACCGCCCAACCGTTGTAGTACGGGCCAAAATATTCGGCGCCATCGTCCAGTGGCTGACGCGTAAAGCTGACATATGGGTACACGTCCTTCATGTTGATACGCACGTAAATCTGGGATTTGTCGTCGCGCAACAGGATGTTGTAGCGCGGTTTGTAGCGCTTGATCATCTCGCTTTCCAGGAACAACGCGTCGATCTCGGACTCGACTTCTATCCAGTCAGTGTCGACAATTTCCGCCACAAGCGCGTCGGTCTTGGCGTCACGCAGGCGCGATTCCTGAAAGTACTGTCGGACTCGATTGCGCAGAACCGCAGCTTTGCCAACATAAATAATCTCGCCGCTGGCGGACTTATGAAAGTACACACCCGGCGAGGCTGGCAATGTTTTGAGCTTGGCTTCGAGTTTTTTGTTCATGTGTTCATGTGTTCATGTGTTCATGTGTTCATGTGTTCATGTGTTCATGTGTTCATGTGTTCATGTGTTCATTTATTATAATGCCTTGATTGTCTCCTTATCGGCAAGCGGGGGCGCCCACCCCTCGGCCTGAGGCTCCAGACCGAGGGGCGAACGTCGACAGGGTTCAGGGCAGGCAGCCCATGAAGTCCCCGTTGTAGGGAAATTCGTGACCAGGTGCCTTCGAGGGCGGGACTCCGGCCGCGATCTTGGCTCGAACAGCGTCGGCGTCCTTCAGGATCGCCTCCAGTGTCGAGCGCATGTGTTCCGGGTCGGGCTGGCAGCTTGCGTTGCCCTTCCCGTCGCTCCCGCGGTAGTTCACCGCGTTCACGACCATGACGCCTGCCGTCGTGTAGCCCGAGTCGTCCGTGATGATGACCTGCTGAGGCTCCGCAGAGCGCTCCCAGGTCTGATCCACCACGTCGCGCTTCAGCTCATCGCTGTGACGCTTCGCCTCGTTGGCCTTCTTGTAGCCGGCGTCCTTGAGCTGCTGGACGATGTCGGTCGGCTCGGCCGACGTGTCGACACTGTCACCGCCGCGACTCATCAACGCCATGACGGTGATGACGAGAGCGGCGACCGCCAGACCCGCCAACAGGGCCACGACCAGTGGTGAACGCCCCTGTGATTGGGGCGCCGGTGATGCCATGGATGACACCTCGCTTAACTCAGACTGCTTGCCGATAAGGGGTGCGCGCGGGCTGCTTGTGGCGCCCACGAACTTGCAATATTATACAATGATAACTCTATAAAAACAATGCTAAAAGCGCTTACGCCGCAGCGTGAATTTCGGCGCCAACACGGACGCGACAGTCGTCGCTGCACGTTGTCTGGGTCGCGCGGCAATCGCCACACACTAAAACCAAATTATTGCAGGCATTATTGGCACAGTTAATAAAATCACTCGTGCGATTGTCGCAGTGGATACAATGGCCAATGTCTTTGGCTTTATCAGAAAACTGCGTCACGAGCCGACCGTCAAAAACATACAGTTTGCCTTCCCATAGGCCGTCGTCGCCATACTTTTCGCCGTACTTCACGATGCCGCCGTCGATCTGATAAACCTCTTTGAAGCCACGCTTCTTCATCATGGCGCTAATAACTTCGCAGCGGATACCGCCAGTGCAATAGGTGACAATTGGCTTGTCCTTGATGTCGTTGTATTTGTCGCTTTCCAGCTCACGGATAAAATCTTTGGATGTTTCGACATCCGGCACCACAGCGTCCTTAAATTTGCCGACCGCAGCTTCGTGTTTGTTGCGGCCGTCAAAGAACACAACATCGCCGCGCTCCTCAACAAGCTTATGAACTTGCTCGGGGCTGAGGTGTTTGCCGCCGCCAATTACGCCATGTTCGTCAACCTGGACTTCGTCTGGCGCGCCAAAACCGACCAACTCGGGGCGAACCTTGATACTGAGCTTCGGGAATCTGTCGCGATCACCCTCACTCCACTTAAAGGTCGTGCCTTTGAACGCAGCAAACTGCTTTGTTTCTTTAACGTAAGCCTTCAGGTCTTCGATATCGCCACCAACTGTGCCGTTGATACCGTGCGTCGAAATAAGAATACGCCCCTTCAGGTTCAACTTCTCACACAAAGCACGCTGCCACAGGCGAACAGCCTCTGGGTCGGCGATGGGTGCGAATTTGTAATACAGAAGGATTTTTTGCATAAGATCGACAGTTATTATAACAGATGTAGAGGCGATTTTGAAGTGTTGGGCCGACGCGCCACCGCCCGGTTAAGGGCAGGGCGCGTCGGCCAGGCGATCACCGCTGGTACGGGTCGTCCATGAGGCTGACGAAACACCGATTGGTTCCGCAGCGCAGGGCGATGTTGAAGCA
>DATEFF010000106.1:0-5048 GCA_035280785.1 Saccharimonadales bacterium (SeqCode) | reverse complement strand
TGCCCGCCGCCCACATGTGAGGGGCGGCGGGCAAGCCAGTCCGAGTCAGGCGGTCGGCCACTTTGTTTCCATGTAGTGGCTGCCGCCGTCGACAGTCAGACTGAAGATGATCGTTGCGACGACGGTTGGGTACATGACATGGAATGCCTGCCGCTCATCGCCGGCGATGCAGACTTCCACGCGGCAGCCCTCGAACGGTGTCGTGACGATGCTGCCTTGACGCTTCGTGAACGCTGACGTTCCGCCCTCGCGGACGATCCAGCGCGCCACGTTTTGCACGAGCTCTCGGATTTCTTCCGAAGGCTCTGGAGCAGCCCTCCTGCGTCTGAAGACCATGGTGCCTCAACTCACGAAAAGACCAGCGACGGTCGCTGGTCACAAGGGTTAATCTTACCGGCAACACGCCGGTGGCGCAAGCCTATCGTCGTTTTTTGAAGGCGCCACGAATTTTGGCGAGGAATTGTTTGCGAGATTCTTTCTCTCGCATGATGTGGATGATTGGTGAACCAAGAGTTAGCAATGTTACGAGGCCAATAATCGGCAAGATAAGGTTGTCGATGTGGATGCCATGAGACTCCAGGAAATCACCTGCAAAGTAGCCAACGTAGGTGATGAGGGCGATCCATAGGACGGCGCCAAGAACGTTGTAGAGCGTGAAGAGTTTTTGGTCCATCTTGGCAGCACCGGCAACAATTGGCACAAACGTGCGTACAACGGGGATAAAACGAGCCAGCATGATGGTGACGGCGCCGTACTTTTCGTAGAACTTTTCGGCACGCATGAGGTTGTCCGGGTTAAATAGCAGGGAATCTTTGCGGCGGAAAATGCGGTGCCCAACCTTGCGGCCAAACCAATAACCGACGGCTTCGCCCAGGATGGCAGCAATAACAAGATAGAGGACCAGCACGTGAATGCTAACGCCAAATACGCCCTTTGTTGCGAGCAAGCCAGCGCTAAATAGAAGTGTGTCTCCGGGGAGGAAGAATCCCAGAAGGAGTCCTGATTCTGCAAAAATGATGGCCATGATGCCGAGTACGCCGACAGCACGAATAAGTTCGGTAAGTTCAATTCCTGGTAACATGCCCATATTCTATCACGTATAGTATCTGCAAACCTGTGAAAGTGAAGGAGCCCCGAGGGCCGGTCGGGGCTCCTTCGGGGCTCGTGCAGTGTTGTGGTGGGAGGTGCCGTCAGGCTACCACTCCCAGTCTTCTTCGGTCAGCCGGGCCTGCGGGATCGAGCCTCCGCCGCCGGAGCGACTCGATCCGCTGGTCACCGCTGCCGGTCCGCCCTGACCTTCGCGGTCCTTGGCGGCCTTGATCTGGCGTCCGAGTTGCATGCGCGCAGGCTCCCACGACTCCAGGAACTTGGTCTTGCTGAGCACGGGGTAGGCCGCGGCGCGCGAGTTGGCGTACGCCATGCCGGTCTCCGTGATCAGCAGGTGGTAGCCCTTGGTGCCGAACAGGCGGTTGTAGTCGAGCATCGTCTCGGTCACGCCCAGCACCACCAGGCGCTTGTCGGTTGTGCCGATCAGCTCTTGCATCGCCTTCTTGCGGGGCTTGGGTCCGCGCACGATCTCCATGTGGCGCATACCCAGCGAGATCAGGCGCGCGTTGCGGCTGATGCCTCGACGTTCCCTCTCGGTCATGACGCCGGCGTAGCGGACGGTGTGGAACACCATGCTCGCACGTCGCGGAACCATGCCGCCTCGGTCCTCCTCCAGCCAGGTCAGTCCCAGCAGCAGGAGGTCCAGTAGCTGTCCGTTCTCCATTTCTTTATCCCCCTCGGGGTTTCGGCGTTGAGAACAGGTTATATGTAACAATGAATATAATATTTAGTCAAGTAAAGCTTATTACGTATCCGACTAGGCATAAGCACCTAGCTGTGCCAAAATATGAGTAACATGGGTGGCAAACTTCCGGGTCTGGGCGATCTAGGCGTACGCATAACTGACGATGGCGTGCGGTTTTGCGTGTGGGCACCATTTGCCGAGGCGGTCGCTGTCACGGGCGACTTCACAAATTGGTCGGATGTCGGCCTGCCAATGACAAAGGGCGACGACGGCTGTTGGTTTGCGGACGTCAAAGACGCGCAGGTGGGCGAGGAATATAAGTTCCTCATTACGCACGATGGCAAAGTTTTGTGGCGCAACGACCCGCGGGCTTTGCAGCTGACGGCCTCAGAAGACAGCTCGGTCATCGTGGACTCACATTTTGACTGGGGCGATGACGCGTATGAGCTCCCGCCGCTTGAGCAAGCTGTTATATACGAGCTGCACGTCGGCACGTTTGTACGGAACGACCCAGCCTTGCCTGGCACGTTCCACGACGCCATAACCAAGCTCGATTACTTGGTCGATCTTGGTGTTAACGTTATCGAAGTCATGCCGTGCAACGCCGTCTGGATGGACCGCTGGTGGGGCTACACGCCAGACAATATCTACGCTGTCGAGGCGGCATATGGTGGGCGTCGTGCATTTATGGAGTTTGTGAAGGCCGCGCACCAGCGAGGGATCGGCGTTATCCTCGACGTTGTGTATAACCACCTCAACAGAGACAGCGGCCTTGACCTCTGGCAATTTGACGGTTGGAGCGAAAACGAAGAGAGCGGTGGTATTTACTTCTACAACGACCAGCGCGCCCATACGCCATGGGGCGACACGCGCCCGGACTTTGGCCGTCCAGAAGTTCGCAGGTATATCGTCGAGAATGCACAGATGTGGCTGCGCGACTGCCATGTTGACGGATTGCGTGTAGACTCCGTTATTCACCTCCGTAACACCGAGGGCAAAAATAACGACCCCGAGCATGACCTGCCCGACGGCTGGAAGCTGCTACAGGAAGTCAACAAGGGCGCACGGGAAGTTAAGCCAAACGCACTGACCATCGCTGAGGATTTGCAGGGTAACGAATGGATTACAAAGCCGACGCGCGATGGCGGCGCGGATTTTGTGACGCAATGGGACCCGGCATTCGGTGGCGTTTTGCGCGAGGAGCTCGGCCCGCAGGCTCATGACGCACCCAATATCGAGAAAATTGGCTGGGTTATTGGGCGACACACCAACGATAATCCATTTGAGCGAGTTATCTTTATGGAGTCGCACGACACCGACGCCGGTGTTAGTGGTGGCAAGCGCTTTGATGAGGCAATCGCTCCGGGTGAGGCGACCGGCCTGAGGGCGCGCCAGCGAACCGCACTGGCTGCGGCGATGATGTTTACATCGCCCGGGATACCGATGATCTTTCAGGGGCAGGAATTTGAAGAGGACGGCGCATTTGCACACTACAAAGCATTAGATTGGACCAAGGCACAGAAATTCGAAGGCATCCTCACGCTACACAAGCACTTGATTGCACTGCGCCTGAACCGTTACGACAACACAGCGGGATTGCTAGGGCCGAACGTGAATATTTTCCTTACCGATACAGCCTCAAAAGTGCTAGCATACCACCGTTGGGATAAGGGCGGTCCGGCCGACGACGTTGTAGTTATTGTTAACTTCTCTGATAAACCGCTGCATGGTTACGACGTTTCGTTCCCTGCTGCGGGCACATGGTGGAATCGGCTGAACACGGACTGGAAGGGGTATGGCGACGATTTTACTGACCTCAAGATCGAATCGCTCGAAGCAGCAGCTGACCCCAAGGACGAGAAGCATGTTGTGGGCAAGGTCGACATCGCTCCGCAGAGCGTTCTCATCTTTTCCCAAGATTCATAATGCTATACTGGTAGTACCTTACAGGAGGTTACATGGGAGAAAAAGTTGAACTGACAGTTGAGACTCGCGACGTAACTGGTAAGAAGGTTGCTTCGCTGAGACGAGATGGCTACGTGCCAGCCGTGGTCTATGGCCACGATTTTCCGGCGCAGTCGGTAATGGCCGAAACCGTACCAATGACAAAAGCCGTGCGAATCGCCGGTAAGCACCACCCGATTGAACTACAAATCGGCAGCGACAAGCGATTGGCTATGATTAAGACGACTGATTTTGACCCTGTGAAGCGCGGTCTTCGTCACGTTGCTTTCCACGTTGTGAAGCAGAACGAAGAGGTTGAGACCGAGATCCCAGTTGTTGTACTGGGCGTCGGCGAAACCCCAGCCGAGAAGGCAGGTTTGGTCGTTTTGACCGGAGCTACGACCGTAGAGGTCAAGGCTCTGCCAAACAATTTGCCTGACCAGCTTGAAGTTGACGGCCAGAAATTGGCTGAAGTTGGCGATAACCTGACCGTCGCTGACATTACTGTGCCAAAGGGCGTTACGATCTTGAGCGACCCAGAGCAAGTCGTAGCCAGCACGTACGAACCGAGTGCATTGCAGGCCGCAAACGAAGCAGCTGGTGGTGACGCAGAAGTTGGTGATGAGGCGGAAGTTGAGGCCGAAGAAGGCGCTGACACTCCTCAGGAAACCCAAGCCGAAGAAGGCAAGCCGGGCGGCAAGAAGCAATTCGAGCCTAAGGGCGAGTAGATTAAGTTACATAAAAGAACGGACGGCACCACAGCCGTCCGTTTTCTATTGCTCTTCGATGAATCCGCCAGACTGGTGCGACCAGAGCTTGGCGTACAGGCCTTTGCCCTTTAGCAGCTTGGCGTGGCTGCCGTCTTCGGCGATGGCGCCGTCTTGCAGGACAATAATACGATCCATTTTTTGAATTGTACTCAGGCGGTGAGCAACGACAATTGTGGTCCGGCCCTTCATGAGTTCCTCGAGAGCCTTTTGGATGTAGACTTCACTTTCCGAGTCGAGCGCACTCGTGGCTTCGTCTAGTACGAGGATTGGGGCATCCTTGAGGATGGCACGGGCAATCGCGACGCGTTGGCGCTGACCACCGCTTAGCTTTACGCCGCGCTCGCCAACGATGGTGTCGTAGCCGTGCGGCAGGCTACTAATGAACTCGTCGGCATAGGCTAGTTTGGCAGCCTCGCGAACTTCATCGAGTGATGCGTTTGGTTTGCCGTAGGCGATGTTCTCGAGTATAGAGCGGTGAAACAGCAGCGGCTCCTGTGGGACGTAGCTAATCGCTTGGCGCAGGCTGGCTTGTGTAACCTCAC
>DATEFF010000105.1:0-14421 GCA_035280785.1 Saccharimonadales bacterium (SeqCode) | reverse complement strand
CTCTTAAAGCTGATAAATAGTGTTTCTTCTGCCCTCGAGGAATCGAGGATAGAAGGAACACGACAAGCCAGGCGCCGCCGTGCCCTGCCGGCTTACGCGGCGTAGGTGTTGAGGCGGAGGCCCAGGGACTGGCAGAACGTGTCGTCGGCTTGCGTCACCGCAGCGGTGATTTGCTCGAACCGCGACCGCAGCTCCAGGTACTGCTCGGTGCTGTACTCGCAGCGCGCGATGACGCGGCAGCCCTCGCAGGACACCGCCTCTCGGCCGTGCACCAGACCTTCGGGAGGCATGGGCGGATCGATGCCCATGCTCCGGCGAGTGCCTGGTGCCATCAGCATGGCTGCGACCGTCTGTGCGTACCGAGGCGTACTGACCAGAACCGGCAGCCGGAGTTGCGCCATGACGAACTCGCGTTCAGCGATGTAAGCGGCGACGTTACGAGTGCTGGTGGGCACCACGATGACTCCGGTGACTGGGTAGTCGACGCTCATGGCCACTCTGGCCACGTAGTGCCGGACGTAGGTGCGGAACAGGTGGATCTGTATGGGTGACCGAGGCATTGCTGCTCCCGTTGCTTGTCGGATGTGCTACCGAGGGCTGTTCAGAGGCCTGCCCAGGATAGGCTAGATATTATAAAATGATGTGTGCAATTACACAAGAGTTGCTCAAAACTGCTCGACCAATCAAAAAGAGGCGTGTGCCCCCTATTTACCGTTAAAGCCAGAGTAAACATCGAACCGCGGTGAGGGCCGTGGATGCCGATGTTTACTCGGCCAAACAAGTTTGTTGTTGTGGTGGAGATCGAGCGAAGCTTCCAATCTTACGTAAAATTGGTTTTTGTTTTGAGTTATTCGCTTGCTATTACTGTATCGGTTGGCCAACCAAAAAGCAAGTGGTTATAATGTAAATTACAACGAAGCAAATTGACGACGAAGGGACAAAAGCTATGAGTTTAATTGAACGATTTATCAAGCCCGTGAGCGCGCATTGTGACGTGCCATGTGGCATCTACGAGACCGATACAATGACACATGCAGCGGCAACGTGTCTGCGCATGGCAGAGAAGATTGAAGCGCTGGAGGGCGCTGACGGCAAGTCTGACGACCACAATAACTTTATCCGTATGGTTATGACCAAGGAAAAGCACGCGCAGCTCTGTAAAGATCAGATTTATCTGTTGTGGAGTGATTACTTTAAGCCAGAGCACCTAGAGAAGTTTCCTGACCTGCATGAGCGTATGTGGCACGCCGCAAAGCAGTGTGGCAAGGTCAAGCAGAGCATCAGCAAAGAGGAAGCGCAAAAGCTCGTCGACATGGTTCACGAGGTTGCGCACCTATTTGCGGACTCAAAGCAGGCCTAAGATGCTAACCGTCCGTCGCGTTGTGGGCCCCAGCATGCTGCCCGCCTACCGCCCTGGCACGATTGTGCTGGGGTTGAAGTGGGTGAAGCCGCGTGTTGGGAGTATTGTTGTGGCCGAGCGCGATGGGCTTGAGATTATTAAGCGTGTGGGGGAGATTGGCGAGCAGGGATTTTACCTGCTGGGAGACAATCCGGCCCAAAGCACCGACAGCCGCGTGTACGGTTGGTTCGCACCTGGTAGTATTAAGAGTGTCATTATAGGGAGTATCAAGCGATGATTGAGTTTGCCAAATCGACAAAGCCACCAGAGGCCGAACAGCAATTTCGAGTTATAGGGTACGGGCTGGGACTGATTGCGACCGGTATGGCCGTGGCGCAGATGGTTAGTTTTGAGGAATTTGTGGCTGCCCTCCGCGACTACGCCTTGACTGGCGAGCGTGGGGCGGTTGCGTTGGCGATCGCCTTGATATCGCTGGAGGTTTTTTCTGTACCGTTCCTCTTTAGGCTATCACTGAGTCCACTCGCTCGGTTGCTGAGCGCGTTATTCGTTGTTATTGCACCCTGTGTCTGGGCTGTATTGGTTTTTGCGGCTCTGATGGGGGATGTGCAGGTGCCAAACGCTGGTTTGTTCGGCGGGTTCTTGTCGTCGCTGCCATTTGACCTAGCTGTGGCATTTGTTGCCGCTTGGGCGGCTACGGTTGGCTTTGTGTTTAGCCGCTTGGGTGGCTACAAAGCATTAAAGCCTAAGAAGTTTTAGCTTTACGAATCAAGTAGAAGACAAACTTATGGAGGTCGACGGCTAGCAGAACTGCCAGGCCCGGTATTGCGGCTGCGAGTAAGGCGTCGGGCAGTTGAACCGGCACGACGCTGAGGAACGGCCCAAGTGGCCCCATAAACACCAGCAGTTGTATGACGAACGAGCCGCCGATGGCCAGGATGAGCTTGAAGTTGGGCTGGATGAAATTATAGAGCCATGATTTGTACTCGAAGTTGGCGTTGAGCGCGTTGGACCACTGCGCAACGATGAGGCCGAGGAAGGCAAGCGTCTGGGCGTAGGCGTGGCCGTGGTGCAGGTTGAGCTGGTAAACGGTAAGCACGGCTGCGGCCATCGTAACGCCCATAGTTAGGATTCGAGTAAACTGTCGAGTATCTAGCAGAGGAGCTCTCGGCGATCTTGGCGGCTCTGCCATTTGTCGCGGTTCTGCGGGGCTCAGACCGAGCGGAATAACGGTCGCGCCATCTGTTACAAGGTTGATCCAGAGGATCTGCACAGCGGCGACTGGTAGTGGCATGTTGAGGGCTAACGCAGTGATCATGGTCAGTACTTCGCCCATGCTTGTGCCCAACAAGTACATGATCATCTTGCGGACGTTGGCGAGCGCAGTTCGGCCAGCACGGATGGCCGCCACAATGGTGTGGAAATTGTCGTCCAGGAGTACCATGTCGCTGGCGTCGCGCGCGGCATCGGCGCTGCTACCCATGGCAATACCCGCGTCGGCCCGCACGAGGGCGGGTATGTCGTTGACGCCGTCGCCAGTCATGGCGGTGATTTCGTGACCCTTTGTTGCCTCGAGGAGCGCGTATTTATGTTCGGGCAAGACGCGCCCAAAAACTTTGGTGTGCTCCAAGCTTTGGCGGATGTCCTCGAGGTTGCCAGATTGCAGGACGGCACTATCGGTGACGTCGTTTGGTCCTTCGGATATACCGACCTTTTGCGCGATAAATCCGGCGGTCGCAACGTGGTCGCCGGTGAGCATTACGACTTTGATGCCGGCGTGACGTGCGTCGGCAACGGCTTGGGCGACGCCGTGGCGAAGCTGGTCGCTCATGCCCACGAAGCCATCCAGGCCCAGGCCGTCGAGTGTCTCATGGCTCATTTTTTCGGGCGCTTTGCTCAGAGACTTGTGTGCGAAGGCGATGGTGCGGTAGCCGTTACGAGTGAATTCTGCCAGCGCATCACTGACGGCATTGTCGGTTTTGTGGCGTATGTGGCAGTGCTCGATGATCGACTCGGGCGCGCCTTTCACGACGAGTAAGTAGTCGTGCTCACGCTTCCATACAACGCCGCTCATGCGGAGGTCTTGGTCGAAGGGGAAGTCGTGAACTTTCTGCCACGAGCCTGGGATATGCGCATGCGACGAAGTCTCGGACAGGAGTGCATCCAGCGGGTCGCTTTTGTG
The DNA here is from genome assembly GCA_035280785.1 of Saccharimonadales bacterium (SeqCode). Classification (GTDB taxonomy): domain Bacteria; phylum Patescibacteriota; class Saccharimonadia; order Saccharimonadales; family EFPC-124; genus DATEFF01. The sequence goes on along the minus strand of DATEFF010000105.1, from coordinate 10,882 downwards.
GTCGCCGCTACTGTTGAGGCTGGCGCGAATAACTTGGTCGAACGTATCGGCACTGGGGTGAGTGGTATGTTTGTCGGCGATAGAAAGTTTGTTTTGCGTAATTGTGCCGGTCTTGTCGGTAGCGATGAGCGTGATGGCGCCCATTGTCTCGATGCTGCTCATCTTTTTGACGAGCGCGTTTACCTTTGCCATGCGGCGGGCGCTTAGCAACAAGACGATTGTGAGGGCGATCGGTAGGCCCTCCGGGATTGCCGACACGATGATGGCAAGTGCAAAGCGTACGGCCTCATCCCACGCCACGCCGCGGTACATTGCCAGTGCAAGCGTGATGACGGCAGCAATGGAGATGATAATGATGAGTCGCTGCATGAGGCTGTCGATCTTGTGCTCGATGGGCGAACGGGTGTTGTCTGCCTTGGCGGCAAGCGATGTGATCTGCCCAAGTTGTGTGTCTTGGCCGATGCCGGTGACAAGCAGGAGCCCGCTACCGCTGTGGATGTACGTGCCCTTAAATGTCATGTTCTTCTGATTATAGATGGGCGTTTCGCCGGTGAGCGCGGCGGCGTGCTTGTGAACGGGCAGCGATTCGCCGGTTAGGATTGCTTCGTCGCATTGTAGCTGGGAGGCTTCGATGATTCGTCCATCAGCCGGGACTTTCATACCTTCGCTGAGGTGGACGATATCGCCGTAGGTGAGTTCTTCGCTGGCGAGCTGTGCTGTTTGTCCGTCGCGCAGGACGGGGACTTTGGTGACGTCGTGATTTTGCAGTGTTTTGAGTGCGCGCTCAACCGAGAACTGCTGTGCGTAAAAGATGAACGCATTGACGATAACAATAACAGCGATAATGATGCCGTCAGTGACGTGACCCTCGACGACGCTGAGGACGAGTGCGAATAGAAGCACGCCCACAAACACACTCGCGAATGGCTCAATGATGCGTTTCCAGAGCGGTGTTCGGTGGACTGGCAGAGCATTTAGGCCGAATTGCTTTTGGCGGCGCACAACTTCGTGAGAGGTTAGGCCGTTTTTTGTGGTATGAAATTCAGCGAGGACGTCGCTAATGCTGAGTGTGTATGTGGGTGTTTTTGGTTTTTCCATAGGCGGATGCTAGTGCTCCTATTGTAGCATCCGCCGTTTGGGATGATTCAGCTAGGATTCAATCTTCTCCCATGGCAAATCTGCTTTGCCAAAGTGCCCGTACGCTGCGGTTTGCGTGTAGATTGGGCGGCGCAGGTTGAGTTTCTCGACGATGTTTTTGACTGATGGCACGAGGAGCTTGTTGGCGAACTCGTACAGTTTGACCTCGTCGACTTTTGCTGAGTCGAATGTGTTGATTGTTAGCATGACTGGCTCTTTGGCGCCAATATAGTAGGCGACTGCGACTTCAGCTTCGTCCGCAAGGTCTGCGGCTACGATGTTTTTGGCGATATAGCGCGCGGCATAGGCGCCGCTACGGTCGACTTTACTCGGGTCTTTGCCGCTGAATGCGCCGCCTCCAACGCGGGCGAACCCGCCATAGCCGTCCACGACAATCTTGCGCCCGGTCAGGCCAGCGTCGGTCGATGGGCCCGGAATGTACCAGATGCCGGTGCCGTTGACGATGACGTTTGCTTTATCTATTTTGTAGCCGTAGTGTTGCAGAACTGGCGTGATGACTTTGTCGTAGATGTCGTTGCTGACGGTCTGTGCGTCAACATCTTCGCTGTGGGCGCAGGCAATCGTGACATGCTCGACATTGACTGGCTTGAGGCCGTCGTAATTAACGACAACTTGCGCCTTGCCGTCCGGGCGCAGGTACTCGATGGTCTTTGTCTCGCGAGCTTCGTCGAGTGCCCGTGTCAGGGCGTGGGCCAGCGTAATCGGCAGCGGCATGAGCTCTGGCGTATCCTTGCAGGCGTAGCCAAACATCATGCCCTGATCGCCGGCGCCGTGGTCGTCCACGCCCATACCAATCTCGGGCGACTGTTGGTGAATGAAGTTTTGGATAGGCGATTGGTCGCTAAAACCCCAGTCTGGGTTGGTGTAACCCAACTTGGTGATTTGACGACGCGCAACTTCAACAAAATCAACAGCAGCATTGGTCTTTACCTCGCCGGCCAAGATGACTTGGTTGTTGCCCACGAGCACCTCGACACCCGTACGGGTGTGCGGGTCCTGGGTAAGGCAGGCATCCAAAATAGCATCGCTAATATGGTCGGCGACTTTGTCGGGGTGTCCGGCAGCGACTGACTCGCTGGCGAATTTGGTTAGATTTGGCATTAAAATATCCTTTCTGCCGACGAGCGGAAAGGATACTCACGAGAGTTCATATCTTCCCCGCTGGGCGGGCTAGATGGAGCACCTTGCACAATGTACAGGTTGCTGGCAGGTCGACGAGCTAGATCTCTCGCTGCCTCTTTATATTTAGATTGTTAACGACTTCACTATACCAGCTTGTGGTTGTCGTACCAAGCTTTGAGGTCTTTTTGGGCATCGAGTTGCCAGTTGTCGAAGGAAAGTTCGTCAGCAGCGGGTAGGTCATTAATCGAGCGCCAGACTGGTTCGCCGCCGTTCATGTCGTCGCCGGGTGTGATTTCGCCGCCCATATAGCGCGCGATATATACGATATTGAGGACGCGCTGGCCGTCAGGATATTGGCTTACATACGTGCCGAGGTAATCGATAAGTTCGGCGTTGATGCCGAGCTCTTCTTTGATTTCGCGGAGCGTAGCTTGTTCGGCGGTCTCGTCGATCTCTAAAAAACCGCCTGGGATGTTAAGGCTACCAGGCTTAGGGGGTGTGCTGCGGACGCCAAATAATACCTGGTTGCCCTTTAGTACGTAAGCAATGCCGGCTGGGGCGGCGTCGACATAATTGTGGTGCTGGTTGGCGCAGAGGTAATGGTTCGGAGCTTGAGCAGCAGTCTCTTGGCCGCAAGTTGTGCAGTAGCGTGTCATGCGATCAGTATACACCTAAGAGCTGGTACGTTCGGCGGCAAGTTTGTAGCGAGCAGCGCCAATCATCGCACTGACTAGTGCCAAGTAGACCAGGCCAGACATACACGCAGTACCCAGATGTGCTGGAGAATTGAGCACTAGCGCAGTACCCGTTGCGAGTGTCCCACCTACCAGAAAGTATGAGGCAGTGAAGTGCCGTTTAGCCGGTCGCGCGTACGTGAGACCGCTTACGATAATGCTTAGCAGCGCAATCGAGATATGAATAAGTAACAACATAACTTCAGTATAGCAAATACGCTTACGGTAACCAGGCGTCGATGGAAATCAGGCCGCAGAACAGGAGTAGCGCCGTCAGCGAAAATTTAAACATGCGACGCGCCCAGGCGTCTGGGTCTTTGGCGCTCATTCCTTGCCAGCCCAGCCACAGCCAGTACAGCCCAGCCACGCCCATGGCAGCGATGTAGGTGATGCTGTCGGCGTAATCGAACGACCACAGCCCAACAGAGAACAAGACAAACAAGAACGTGTACACAAATATTTGCTGCGTGGTTCTTTTGACTCCGCGCACAACGCCACTAACTGGCAGCCCGGCTGCGGCATATTCTTTGCGACGGTAAATCGAGATAGAGTAGAACTCTGGCATTTGCCACACAAATATCACGGCAAAGACTAGCCAGCCACCTAGGTCAATCCCGCCGGCAGCGCCCGCGTATCCAGCCAGGATCGGCGCTGCGCCAGAGATGCTGCCGACAAGCGTGCCGTGGACAGATTTGCGCTTGGACCACATACCGTACAAGACAACATAGTCAAAGTAGCCAATGACTTCGACCAGCACAACCCACCAGTTAGTGAAGGCGGCAAGCACGGCAAAGCCAATGAAGCCGATGGCTATAGCAAATAGTAACGCGTTGCGAGAACCGACGGTCTGTATGAGTTTGGCGCGCTTTTGGGTGCGCTCCATCTTGGCGTCGATGTCTTGGTCGAGGTAGTTATTGAGCGCACAGGCTGACCCAATGACGAGCGTCGTGCCCAGTGTAATCCAGAAGAACATCGCCCAGTCGACCATCCCATGGCTGGCAAACAAGAACCCTGCCACCGCGGAGATCGCGTTGCCGTATGTGACGCCGGGCTTTGTGAGCTCGTAGTATGCTTTTGCGCGCGACACCGACCTAGAAACCCTTTTCGTTCTGCTCGATCATGTATTCTTCGACTTGATGTTCGGGCATCATGTTGTAGTCGAGGTTTTGCATAATCCACAGCGAGCCAAAGACCAATATAAACAAGACGACCAGCATAAACAGCAGCGTCACGAGCTTCCAGCGCGGCTTAGTCTCGTGGCCCAAGTGCAGGAAGAAGAATAGCTGCACAAGCACCTGCGCGATAGCTAGTCCAATAATGATTGCGACCAGTACACCGCCAGCAAGCAGCTGATTGGTAACGACCAAATACGCCGTACACGTCAAAAGCAGGCTGAGGATGAACCCGATGATGTAATTGATAAGCGTGCGCTTGTCTTTGTCCATGTTATGCAGCCCCCATCAGGTAGACGATTGTAAAGATGAACACCCACACGACATCCAGGAAGTGCCAGAATATGCCAAACATCCCCAAGCGACGGAGTGTGTGTTCGTTGAGCCCGCGGGTCATAATAAACGCGCCCATCACGAGCAGCCATAGCAATCCGACCGTGATGTGTAGACCGTGCGTGCCAACAAGCGTGAAGAATGACGACAGGAAGGCGCTGCTCCACCAGCCGTGACCTTCGCTAGCCAGGTGCGCGAATTCGGTGAGTTCCATTGTGATGAACGATAGACCAAGGACGAATGTTGCGGCCAACCACAGGCCAACCTGCTTGACTGACCCTTTGCGTGCCGCCAGGAGTGCGAGGCCGCAGGTGAAGCTACTCGTCAGCAGCAAGATCGTCTCGACAAGTACAAACGGCATGTTGAAGAGTTCGTGGCTACCCGGGCCATTGTAGGTGTTGTTGCGCAGGACGGCGTAGGTGGCAAACAGCGTTGCAAACAAAATGCAGTCGGTCATCACGTAGACCCAGAAGCCGAAGAGTGTTTTGTCGGTGCGCATCTTTACGGCAACTTCTTCGTTCATAGCGCCTCCTTTTTGGCGATTTCAGCAGCAGGAATGACATAATCGGTGTGTTCATCCATAAAGCGAACAAGCATGCTTACGACGACAATCAGGAAGCCGAGAACAACCATCCACCACATGTACCAGATGATTCCAAAGCCAAACATGAGTGCGCCAAGGGCAATAAGCACAGGGATTGGGCTGTTCTTGGGCAGTTCGATGTCTTCGATATCGCTGGCTTGCGGTTTGTCGCCGCGCTGCTTGGCTTCCCAGAAGGCATCGCGCTCGTCGGCCTTTGGAATAACCGCAAAGTTATAGACTGGCGGCGGCGAACTTGTGGCCCATTCTAGTGTGCGTCCATCCCACGGGTCGGCTTCTGCTGGTTCCGGGTGTTTGATGTGGCGCCAAACGCTGTAGCCAACTTGCAGCAACTGGAAGGCAACGCCCAGCAAGATCAGCATCACGCCAAGTCCAGCAACAATGAACAGCCATTGCCAGCCGAGCGATGGGTCGTAGTGGTCGAGGCGTCGAGTCGCGCCCATGAAGCCCAGAATGTACAACGGAATGAACGCTACCAAGAACCCCATCAGCCAGCACCAGAATGCGCATTTGCCCAGGAACTCGTTGAGCTTAAAGCCGGTGAACTTAGGGAACCAGTAGGTCAGCGCTGCGAATGCGCCAAATAATACACCGCCAATAATCATGGTGTGGAAGTGCGCAACCAGGAAGAGTGTGTTGTGTAGCTGGAAGTCGACAGCCGGCACAGACATCAGCACGCCCGCAGCGCCACCAACGGTAAATGTAGTGACAAACCCCATAAACCATAGCATCGGCGTGGTGAACCTCACACGCCCGCGGTACATCGTGAATAGCCAGTTAAAGACTTTTACGCCTGTCGGCACCGCAATGATCATTGTCATAATGCCAAAGAATGCGTTGACGTTTGCGCCCGCACCCATCGTAAAGAAGTGATGGAGCCATACGAGGAAGCTAAGGAGCGTAATGCCCCAAATTGCCCAGACCATGCTGGTATAGCCAAAGAGTTTCTTGCGCGAGAACGTCGCCACAACTTCCGAGAACACACCAAACGCCGGCAAGATTAGAATGTACACCTCCGGGTGGCCCCATGCCCAAATGAGGTTCACGTACATCATTGGGTTGCCGCCAAAGTCTGACGTAAAGAAGTGCATGCCCATCAGGCGGTCCAGTGACAACATTGCTAGTGTTGCGGTCAGGATAGGGAAGGCGAAGACGATTAACGTTAGACTGCCAACACAGGCCCAAACAAACAGCGGCATCTTCATCAGCGACATGCCCGGCGCACGCATACGCACAATAGTCACAAGGAAGTTAATGCCCGAGAGCAAGCTACCAATACCAGCAATCTGGAGCGTCCAAATCCAATAGTCGACGCCAACGCCCGGACTATACTCTAGCTCGGATAGCGGTGGATACGCCAGCCAGCCAGCGGCCTGGAATTCGCCAATCATCAGCGATGCGTTCACAAGGACCATGCCAACAACAAACAGCCAAAAACTTACCGCGTTCAAGAATGGAAAGGCGACGTCGCGAGCGCCAATCATCATTGGGACTAGCAGGTTCATCATGGCAAATATAACGCCCATTGCCACAAAAAAGATCATCATTGTGCCATGCGCCGAGAAGATCTGCTGGAAGTGGTCGGAGTGCAAAATACTCTGGTCGGTCGAGCCCAAAACTTGCTGGACGCGCATAAGGAGGGCATCGCCAAGCCCGCGGAGCAGCATGACCATCGCGACTATCAGGTACATCACGCCGATCTTTTTGGGGTCGAGCGATGTGAACCAGTTGGTCCACAGGTAGCGCCATTTTTTGAAGTAAGTAACGAGCGCGATGATGGTCAATAGTGCGCCCAACATTGTTACGACGCCACCCAGCACAACCATGTCGCGTGGAATCGCGTCGAACGTCAATCGTCCAAAAATAAAGTCCAACATTATTGCCCCTCGCTTTTCAGTCGCGTCATATATTTCATAACTACAGTATCATAGAGGCCGTCGTAGCTGGCGGGGAAGGCGTAGGTGATTGGCTTCACGTCGGTTGTGGGCTTGGCAAGCTCATTGTATGTGTCGAGCGTCATGAAGTTGGCAGAGTTGCGGGCTGTGGCGACCCATTCGTCAAACTCTTGCTGTGGTGTTGCGTGCGCCGTAAAGACCATACCTGCAAAGCCTTTGCCGCTGAGGTTAGCGCTGGAGCCGCGGTAGTCGCCTGGTTGGCTTGCTTGTAGGTGGAGTTTGGTGCTCATGCCAGGCATGGCGTAGACCTGGCCGCCCAGTTGGGGGATCCAAAATGAGTTCATCGGCGCATCGGCAGTGATAGTAAACTCGACTGGCCTGTCGGTTGGGAGCGCAAGATAGTTGACGCTGGCGACATGCTCTTCGGGGTACAGGAACAGCCATTTCCATTGCAGCGCAACGACTTGGACTTTCAGGGGTTTTTTGTCGCTGGTGATAGCACGGTACGGGTCAAGGCGGTGGCTGCTGGTGTACGCTAGCCCGGCTAAGACAACGATAATTGCAAATGGAACGAGCCACCATATACTTTCAGCGATGCGACTGCCGGCAAGTTCAGGCGAGTACTTAGCCTTTTTGTTGCCGTCGCGATATCGCCACGCAATACCGAAGGCCATTATAAGTACCGGCACAACAACAAGTGCCATCAAAAGCGTGCTCATAATAAGAAGTGAGCGTTGGTCCTCGGCCACGATGCCCTTCGGGTTAAGGACCGCAACGTTGTGATTGCTAAGGTACCAACTAGCAACTGCCGTGGCGACCAATGCCACAAATACTACCCCAGAGATCAGAATAATTTTGAGTTTTTTATTCATCGCTTATGCCTTGATGATAGCACACTACTGAACGGTAAAAGTGCCCTTCACTTCGTCGTGTAAATGGTCATGGAATGTATAAGTGCCAGTCTCTTCGAGTGTCACCGTCATTTGCTCGCCAGGCTTTAATGTTTCTTCGGTGACGCCGCTGTATGTTTGATGTTTTTCGTGGACGCCAAAGGCCATTAAGCGCAACTGGTCGTCGGCGTTGACGATGGTTAGGACGTCGCAGGGTTTGGCCTTGATGTTATTGATGTTGAGCTTGCCGCCCTGAATTGTAACAACATACTCTGCTATGTCGGTCGACTTGTCGGCGCAGTTAACGAGCTTTTGGTTTTTTTCAGACCCCAAGAGGCCGCGGCTGATGCTGAAGACCCCCACAGCCAGCAACCCAGCAACAAGTAAGGACGTGACAACAAATAGAACTACCCGCGCTTTTTTCATATCTTTACTTTAGCATGTGCCGAATGCGTTGCTTAAAACTAAATAAGATTGTATAATCTGCTGGTCATATCCGTGACACCCTGATTGGAGGCTCGTTATGAGCCAGCGCTTGATCACGCCCGACTGCTCGTTCGACTGGACGAAGGGTGTGAATGACAGGCTGAAGGGCGGAGAGCTGCTCGGTCTGACCGACGAACTCTTCTCCTACGCCTTCTTCGGTGCGGACGGTCGGTTCACTAATGGCTTTACCGCCTGTGTGAACCACGGCGAGGACATTATCTCGCTGCTGACCCTCCACCCTGCCGAGATGGCGCATCACCTTCGGCTCATGCTTGACCGCATGGGTACCGTGGACGGCTACAACGTCTACGCCAACGAAGGTGGCCCGGCCGGCATGACTGTCGGCAACCATGCACACCTGCACGTTCTGCGTCGTAACGCGGGCGAGCCGGCGAGCGGCATGGGCCTGGGCAAGCTTGTCACTCAGTACAACCTGAGGTAGGATCCATTCGCCTTCGGGCGGCTAGCTGGATGTAAGTTACAGGACAGCGGCGGAATAGTGAGCCGTGCGGCTGCCTGCCAGTTAGTCTTACGAAAGCGAAAAAAGTGGGGGAGTCACGGATAAACTAGCCCCACCTTGGCGTAAGCCCCTGCGTGGGGCTTCGTCATTTCTGCCTCGCACATTATCGCCAAGTCGCGACGGATGAAATAGCGCTACTCGCTCGAAGATTCGATTTTCTTGAGAACCTTGGCTAGGTCGATGCCCTTGCCCATAACCGGCTTCCATAGGTCGCCAGTTCGCTTGAGTCGCTTGGCGGCATTTTTGATGGTGTAATCCATCGGGTCTAAGCCCTTCTTGACCTCATCCCAGTGCAGCGGCATCGACACGCTAGCCTCTGGAGTTGGGCGGACGGAGTATGGTGCGGCCAACGTCTGGCCTTCGCGATTCTGGAGGAAGTCGAGGTAGATTCGGTGTTTGCGTTTCTCTGGGTTGCGCTCGACGCTGGTAATCTTTGGCTGGCGTTTATTAACTTCCAGCACAATCAAATGCGCCAGATTCTTGGCCTGCTCGTAGGTATATTTTGCACCCATCGGGATGTAGATGTGGATTCCTGTCTTGCCTGATGTTTTCGGGTAAGTCGGAATACCCCATTCATCGGTTACCTCACGGACCGTTTTGGCGACGTCGATAACATCGTTAAACGTCACACCCTCTGGGTCGAGGTCAATCACGATCCAGTCTGGTTTGTCCAAGTTGCCGACACGTGAGTTCCACGGATTAATCTCGATAGAGCCAAGTTGCGTCACGTAAAGCAGCGTGTCGAGCTGCCCGCCAACAATCCAGTGCAAATCTTCGTTGTTGCTGTCGCTAAAGATATCCGCGCTCGGCACCCAGTCGGGTAAATGCTCATTGTTTTTCTGGAAGAAGCTCGGGCCTTTGATGCCATTTGGCATGCGGTTCATAGAAAGCGGTCGGCCGTCGAGGTAGGGGAGGATGTACTCCGCCATCTCAGTGTAGTACTCAAGCAAGTCGCCCTTGGTATATTTGTGCTTGGGGAAGAAGACTTTATCTAAATGCGTTGGCTCGAATGGGAGCTTAGCGGCAGCCGGAGAGGCCGAAACGGTAGGCGAGGTGCCGGTCTTGGTTTTCTTCACCTTCTCTCGATGCACGTCTGTCGGTTTCTTATCTGGCCGTAAACCCTTAAACTCTGGATGCCTCATGCTGCCCTCGCTTGTCCATTCACTAAATTCCATTTCACACACCAGCTCTGGCTTCACCCAGTGCACCGGCGCGTTCGGCTTCGGTTCCGTCGAAAACGGTGACGTCTTGCGCTCCAATTTTGCCAACTTTAGCTGCAACTGCTTGCGCTGCTCGTCCGCAATCCCACCACCAGAATGCCCAATGTATACAAACTCGCCCTTATCGTCGTACACACCCACAAGCAACGCGCCCAGATATTGACGCCCACCACGTGGTTCAGTGTAGCCCCCAATCACAACCTCTTGGCGCAAATGCGTCTTTATCTTTAACCAATCGTTGCCGCGAACCTCCTCACGGTACGAGCTATTTGCATTTTTGGCTACCATGCCTTCCAGACCCCGCCGTTGCATCTCGTGGAACAGGGATAGACCCTTATTTTCAACGTGGTCGCTGTACGACAATACGGAACTCTTTGGCAGTATCGCCTTTAGCAAAGCTTTACGCCTGAGCAACGGCATGCTTCGCACGTCGTGGCCGTCGCACCACAGGATATCAAACACGTGGTACTGCAAATTGCCCTCAGGCTTCTTGTGCCAGCCCTGAAGCCACTCGAAGTGCGCACGGCCTTCGTTGTCCACGACAACGATTTCGCCATCCAGGATGACGTCGTGCTTGATCTCGCGAAGGGCTTCGACAACTGGCGTGTACTTGCCGCTAAAGTCCAGGTGGTTGCGCGAATACAGCGCAAGCTCGTCGCCGTGTTTTGTGCCCACGGCGCGGTAGCCATCCCATTTAATCTCAAAAATCCAATCGTCGCGGTCGAATGGTTCCTCTACGAGCGTGCAGAGC
>DATEFF010000104.1:0-10510 GCA_035280785.1 Saccharimonadales bacterium (SeqCode) | reverse complement strand
GTGGCGATATCGCCAAAGGTGTCGCGGAGCGCTTGGACCGAGTCTTTGTCGGTAATGATGTAGTATGTCAGGTTCATGTCTTTGGCCATTTGGGCGCATTCCTTGACCTTGGTAATCAACGCCATCTGCTCTTTGTTGGTGTATGTGCCGAATGCCAAGTTGCTGTACAGTGTGCTGTTACAAAGCAGCGCGTCAAAGTCCTCTTTGTCGCCGTCATAGCGCATCATGTTTGCCCAGAATGTCGCCTGGCTGTGCGCGTAGAGCTGTTGCTTCTCGGCGTTGTAGTGCAAGATTGTCGAGTTGTAATGGGCGATGTCACCCTTGCTCCCCAGACGAGCGTACTCGCTCATATCATGGTCAAAGAACGCTGGCTTCTCTTGGTTAGAGTAATCCCTAAAGATGTCACGCAGGTCTTTAAGCGGATTGCCGACGGTTGTCATTAGCAGAACCATCAGGACTAACGGAATGGCTGGCAGCATAATAACGTACTTCGCGCCCTTCAAACCGCGCTCAAGGTGTACGCGGACGAGCAATACAACAGCCAGAACAAGCAGCATAATCTCCAGAAGCATCGCTGTCTTGATACCGTAATAACGAACCTCGCCGACTGTGAAATATTGAAGGGCAATCAGCAGCGCAATGAAGGCCGTCATTGGGACATAGATGTTCGCGAGCAGTTTCTTGTGCGCTTCCTCAATCTGCTTGCTGTACATCGCACCAAGCAGCACAAGCACGCCCGCCAGCAAGATCAACGAATGGAAGATGCGCAGGCCGCCAACGGCATTGATGCCCTGCGAGGTGTCAGCCGTAAAACGCAATTGGAAGTAAATCGGCACGAGCTGCAAGGCCAGAAGCAACAAGAGCGGCAGGCCACGTTTACTAAATACTTGTTTCAAAAAGTCTTTGCTGAGGATGCCACTCGGCAGCGCAAACCACACGCCGGCAATCACCAGCGGCGGAATCAGCAACGGCCAGCTAACCGCAGCACCGAACACGAGGATAAAGTACGCACAAAGCGCCCACCGAGCATCGTCTGAATTAATAAACTCACCCCATTCATTTGCCGCCTCTTTGTGGTGAGTCCGCCAAGCAACCAAGAACGTCGCGCCCAACAATATCGTCGCAATCACATAGTAATAGTTCAGGAAGCCATGAGGCACAAATGGGATCAGATAAAACAGCGCTAGCGGCGGACCAAGCGTAAATGCCAGAAGCATCTTCTGCCCCACACCCTGCATCTTTTGCCCAAGCAGTCGCAGCAGACTTAGCCCAAAGTAAAATGCCACATACGCCAGCGCCAACCCGCTCAGTACGTACTGGCCAAAGAACAACCACGCGTTTGCGCGCCAGCCCAAACTAAACTGATCTTCCATAACGGTGTTCTGCACAAACCCGGTCGCAATGTGGAATCCCTTTGGATAATAATGGCCGTATGTGTAGTCCAGATGCTGCTCTCGCATCATCTCGGTAATACCAACGTAATGATTGGTGGCGTCGATAGCTTGGATACCGCCAATCTTACTAATGCCATACACACTGTTCATGCCCAGCAGAATCGGCGCAAATGGCAGCAAGAAAAACCCACCGACAACCAGCGCTGCCGCATCGCTACGACTAAACCAAGGGCGTTGCTCTGGCTTAATAACAGGAATAAACCACCACAGAATAATCTGGAGCAGTACCAGTATCCCAGCCAAGGCCAGGAAGTTACTGCCTGGCAAGATGAGGAATTGCAACGCTGCTGCAACCTGCAACAGCACCATCACAAACATAAAGCTCACGACAAGGCGTGACGTCCAGCTGCGAAACACCGCGGGCAACGGGAGATAGCGAGCATTCAAGAGTAAAATCACCGGCAACAGCAGAAGCTTGATGCCCATTGCATATAGCAACAGTGCCACTAATACTGCCACCGCTTCTTTGCTGTGCTTCCAGCCGAGCAACTTCATCACCCTCTCCCTCCTTGTTTATCTAGTCTGCTAGTTTGTGATACGCCGCGATGAGTTCCTTGGCGAGGTTTGGCCACGCCATCTTCTTGGCGTAAGCATCGCTGAGCTTGCCCTGTTTGGTCAAGTCAATGGTTTGGAGCGTTCGTGCCAACTCGTAGTACGCAAATGTGTCGGTCAGGACCAACGCGCCATCGGTGTACGTTGCGAGCTCACGGAAGCCAGCGGTCGGGTACGCCACGACCGGCTTGCCGTTGCTGAACCCGAGGTTCACAGCGCCCGAGCTAACGTTAGCGTAATACACGCCATCGTAGGGGTAGACCGCGACATCGCACTCGCGGATGTAGCTGTTCATCTTGTTGTCGTCCTGGACAAACCCAGTGATGTACACGCGGTCGTGCAGGCCAAGGACATCGATAAGGTCAGTAATCTTATTGTAGATGCCTACAGTCTCGCTCACGATGTTTGTTTCAACTGGGTGCAGGCCACCGATAATGGCGAGCTTGTAGTTTGGCGGCAAGAACTTCAACGCGCGAATGGCATCAAAGATGCCCTTGTACTTGTGCAGCATGCCAACCGTACAGAAGATCACGTCGCCCTTCTTCTTGCCGAGCTTCTTAGCGATAAAGTCGCTCTTTGGCGGTGTTGGGAACTGATGCACTGGGTGCAGAAGCTTCATAACCTTCTCAGGTGCCGCGCCAGCCTTCAATAGTGCATCCTTGGTCGTGTCGTTGTGCACGAGCAGCAGATCAGCCTGGAGGAACGGACCCATGTGGCGCTCGTACATACGGTTGCGATGACGCTGCTGGCGCAAGAATGCAACCATGCTGCGCGGACCAAGGCCACCCAGCTTAACAGGCTTAATAGCAAAGTCTGGAGATAAGTGAACAGAGATAACAACCTTTTTACCTGCGTCCTTGGCGGTCGAAACCAAACGCTGGAAATCGTCCTCAACAAACAGGCCGAACTCGTGCTGAATGTGGAAGATGTCGAAATCCTGAAGCTCCTCGCGCAACTTGTCGTACGTTTCTTCGTGCTGCTGCTGATTCATACCGCGCAGCTCGATTGGCTTTACGTCAAAAAACTTGTTCTCGACAGTGGCGTCGTCGGCCATGCCTGCCAGGTATTGCTCCTGGTATTTTGCGATGCCGTCGTCTTCGTTGTGCGGGCTAAAATGTAAGATGCGGAGCTTGCTCGTTTCGCTCATGTGTTAATCCTCCAGATACTTGATTACTTGCTTGAATGAGTCGTCCCACGAGTACTGCCTGTAGCCCTTGACCCTCTTGCGAGCGGCCTCTAGGTTTTTCGGAATGAGCAGCTGTTGGATTGCGGCCAAACATTCGTCCGGGCTGGCCGGTGAGAAATGATCCACAAATCCTTCCGCTATCTCCACCATACTCGTGGTGTTACTGCATAGGCATGGTACACCTCTGGCAACACTTTCCGCAATAGGAATGCCCCACCCTTCGTAGAAACTCGGGAACACAGTGAACTGGCAGTGGTTATACAGCCAGCTTAATTCTTCGTCGCTCATACCGTGCAAGAAGACAAGTTTGTCCTTTACGGCTGGGTCGTTGCTCATGATGGTGTAGATGTCGTCAGTGCCCCACCCGCGACGGCCAACGATTGCAATCTTTGGCAGGTCAATGCCACGGCTCAGTGCAAGCTTGTAGACGTAATACAGCAGCGCGTGGTTCTTGCGAGCCTCGATAGTGCAGACGGTTAGCAGGTATGGGTTGCCCTTCAACTTAGCATCCCGGAACGCATCGCTGTCTGGCTCGACAGCCTTTGCGACCTGGAAATCATCACCCAAGCGGAAGACTTCCATGCGTGGAACCTTCAGCTTTTGGTCTTTGAGCCACTGTGTTGCTTCGGCCTTGGTGTTTTTAGAAACACACAGCACCAGCTCGCTGATTGGCAGGATTTCGCGGCAATACTTCGGGAATGTTTCGGTCGAACCGCCCGCGCCACCTGCGCCGGTAAATTGCGGAATCATAATCGGGCCCATATCGTGAATAATCTGGATAATCTGCAAACCGGCTTCACGATTCCAATGCTTCAGTCGCTCGATAAAGTTATCGTCCCACCATTCGCCCCAAGGGATGAAAACTTGGTCGCCCTTGGTGTACTTTGCAACTTTGTACTCAGCCATTCGTGCAAGCTTGAGTTTGCGCTCAACACGGCCGCTCAGCCCTGGCGCGATACGTGCAGCACGGCGCAAAATGGCCTTGGCTAGGCGAATGTTGCCCTGTTTCTTGATGATCTGCTGGTCTTGCTTAAAGTCAGACGCGGTCGCCTCGACCTCCTGCACAACCTTTGGACCAGGGTGCTCTTGGCCAACCCTGAGGTAATGAATGCCGTGACCAAGTTCGCCAAGTGTGCGGTCGAGGTCGAGCTCCACAAACTCTTGGAGCTCCTTCACCCAACTCACAAAGACAGTCTCGGGTCGTTCGCTACGGAAGCGAATCGCCTGCTCGTGCATCACTCGTGGAATACCCGTCAGCCGCCCATCCCAGTGAACAAGCTGGGTTACGTCGTAGTAGAGGGTCGGCTTGGGCATGTCAGGACTCCTTATCGGTTCGCAAGCTTAGGGTTCTTAGAGAAAATCGGCATCACCCAGTCGTCAGCGTCACCAATGATGTCTTCGTACGATGCCTTCTTTGGTTTTACGATGTAACCGTCGTCGTCAATTGTGTAGACGTGGCCGAAATCCTTGAGCATTTGGTTATAGAAGCCTTTTGGATCGTCGTAGCTGTCCTTCGTGAACTCAATAAAGAACGTCAGGTTCGGGCTGTTTTTTACGATGGCCTTCATGCCGTCGTAGGCTTTGTCTTCGTAGCCTTCGATGTCCATCTTAATGAGGTCAACGGTCTTGATGCCGTTGTCTTTGCAGTATTTGTCGAGGGTTGTCGACTTAACCTTTACCTCTTCGGCCGTCTCGAGGCGCATCTTATTGCCCATATACTTGGCGGTGTGCTCAAGAGGCAAAACAGACGAGCTGCCGAGGTAATCCTTCAGAATACGCAGCGTCAGCGTGCCGGTATCTTTGTCGCCAACAGCCAAGTTCTCAACAACAGACTGTTCGTTCAGCCAGTTAACATCGAGTGTCTTGTGGATGTATGGGACCAAGTGTGGGTTAGCTTCGAAGTGCACAACCTTTGACTTCTTCTTGTCGCCCTTCTGCGCAGCCAAGGCACCGAAGTAGCCAAAGTTACTGCCGACGTCCAGCACCGTGTCGGTTGGCTTCGCAGCGCTCAGCCATGCGGCCGTAATGCGGTGCTCCCATATCGAATCCAGCGCCAAGTGCGGCACAACAGCAACGTCGCGTGGGTCAACATACATCTTGAGGCCACTAAAAATCTTTGTGATCATTTCGTGGTCATTCAAAACAACAGAACCCGAATTCTTGGTTCGTTGCTTTAACTCTTCCAGTATGACCATGTGGTCGTGGTTAATGGCTCGTTGCGTGTCTTGTATAACGCGCTCTGAGGCTGTGATCTTTTCGTCCAATCGTCGCTCCGTGTCTTTCAGCTCCTTGCGAAGCGTGCTGAATAGTCTGTGTTGAATTCTCTGTAATGCCCCCGACACCTTTTCCATACCCCTGAAGTCCCCTTACTTACTTCTTCACTTTGTGCGTCACCGACATCGGTGGTAGCACTGCCGTGGTCGAACGCTCAATGCGCCTGACCGTAAAACTATCAGCCCGGACAAACCAGTCCAGTGTGTTCGCAACATCATCAATCAGCGTCAGCATGACGTTATACTCACCGTCGTTAAAGACGTTGAGGACGCGCCATGTGAGCGTTACTTCCTGACCAGGTTTGAGGTTCTCAACATCTGGCGCTTGAATCATGCGGTTGTTAAGCGCGGTAATCTCGGCACCGTCAGAGCCCATAATGTGGATACCGTAAACAAGCTTGTCGATGGGCCGCTCGACTTTGACGTCGATCTTTACGACGATTTCGTCGCCCTCGATCTTCGTCTTTACGTCGGTAATAACTGCGTCACCATTGCCCCATCGCTTGCCGTTACCCTTCTTGGCGTGGTCAGAAGCTTTGTCCATAAATAGCATTGAGTACTCACGGGCGATGTCCTGAGGTGAGCCGATGTGCTTGACCTCGCTTTGGTCGATCAACATCGCGCGGTCACAGTATTCCTTGACGGCGTTCATGTCGTGGGTCACAAAGACGACGGTCTTTTTGTTGGCTTTGAGTTCCTTGAAGTACTCGAAACACTTGCGCTGGAAGGCCGCGTCGCCAACGGCCAAAACCTCGTCGACAAGCAGAATATCCGCGTGCGCACGAGTCGCGAGCGAGAATGCCAAGCGTACCTGCATACCAGATGAATAGTTCTTCAACTTCTGGTCCATGAATCGCTCGAGCTCAGCAAATGTGACAATCTCGTCGTACATGGCCTGCATTTCTTTGAATGAGAAGCCCAAGAGCGCACCGTTGAGGTAGACGTTCTCGCGGCCGGTCAGCTCAGGGTTGAAACCAACGCCCAGCTCGATGAATGGGACGAGCTTGCCGTCGGTGCTGAGCTTGCCCTTGCTTGGCTGGTAGATGCCAGCCAACATTTTCAGGAGCGTACTCTTACCGCTACCGTTACGGCCGACGATGCCAAAGAACTCACCCTTCTGCACCTCAAAGCTCACGTCTTTCAGCGCGTGCTGAATCTCGCTACCCTTTGTCTTGGACTTGAAGAGCCCGGTGAATGCTCGCTTGATCGAGTCTTTCTTCTCGTGAGGGAGTACGAAATTCTTCGATACGCTCTCAACTTTGATTGCTGCGTCACTCATCCTAAATCTCCTCCGCAAAGTAGCGCGAACGCTTTCTGAAATACCAGGCGCTAATGAACGCAAACGCCACAACGATACCGATTGGCACCAGACGCATCCACTCGTTGCCGTACACCGTACCAATGGTAGACGTCTCGTGCGTAATCATCATGTAGCGAATATCTTGGATCATCTGAGCTACTGGGTTCAGGATGATAATCTGCTGGACTTTGATTGGCAGAATGTCGATAGCGTAGATAATTGGCGTGCCGTAGAACGCGCCCTGCATCAGGACTTCCCAGATGTAATTGATGTCGCGCAGTTTCACAAACAATGCGCTCAGCAGGAATGCCAGACCCAGCGCAAACACAAAGAGCTCAATGATAATCAGCGGGATCAAAAGCATGCTGCCCATGAATGGCACGCCAGTAAAGACCATGAACGCCACAACCACCAACAGGTTGATCGCCAAGTTAATCAACGCAGAAAACGAACCAGCCAGAACAATAACGTACTTCGGGAAGTTAATCTTGCGCAGCAGGTCACCCTTGCCCACGATAGAGCTCACACCGTTGTTCGTCACCTCAGAGAAGTACGTCCAAATCACGATACCCAGCAAGATATATACTGGCAGGTGCGGGACATCGCCACCAATAGGCAGATAGCGCACAAAGACCAAGTAAAGGATAGCAAAGAGCGCCAGTGGCTTCAGAAGCGACCACAAGTACCCCAAGAATGAGCTCTGGTATCGCAACTTAAAGTCGGTGATAACCAGCTCCCTCAGCAGAATAAGTGAATAGCGATAACGCTGTAATAATCTGTTCACGTTAAGCATATTATACTGTCGCGGGCCGCGATCTTCAACTCACTACTTGTTCGAAACTTCACTACGGAGGTCAAGAAGCGTCTTGGCGATCGACTCGGTACTACGCTCCCAAGTGAATCCCATGGCGTGCTTGTACCCCTTGTCGATGAGCTTTTGACGCTTGGTCGGGTCCATCTCGATCGCTTCCTTCATGGCTGCGGCGATGGAATCGATTTTGTGCGGGTCGCAATAGATTCCCGCTCCATTAGCTACTTCGTGCAGCGGTGGGATGTCCGATACAACGACTGGCGTCTTGCTAGCCATTGCCTCCAGCGGTGGCATACCAAAGCCTTCATACAGCGCCGGTAGGACCAGCGCGGTTGCACCGCTGATCAACCGCACCACATCTTCGTCTGGGACGTATGTGCGAGGCTTGATGACCTTGTGGCCAGCTTTGTTGGCGTCGTCGATAGCCGCAAACACGCCTTCGTTCAGCCAACCGTCGCTGCCGACCATAATCATGGCGTGGTCTTTGGGTAGTTGCTTCACTGCCTTCACCATTCGCTCGAGGTTTTTGCGCGGCTCGATGTTGCCGATGTATAGCAGGTACGGCTGGTCCTTCAGGTGATACTTCTCGCGCACCTTTACGACTTCTTTGGTTGGATACGGCTTATATATCTCGGTATTAACACCGTTATAGACGACCAGCACTTGCTCTGGCTTAACCTTAAAGTTGTCGATAATCTCTTGGCGAGCGCTTTTGCTGACCGTAATAATGTAATCGGTCTGGCGGATGTAGCGTGGCACGTTCTTGGCCAGCGACTTTTGGTTATCAGGCTGCACAAACTCAGGATGAACCGCAAAACAGATGTCATGAATATACGTCAGCGACTTACTGCGCTTAGTAAGAGGCCAATTAAAGAAGTTTCCGAACAGATACACGCCAGGGCCTAGCAGCAAATCCATCGGCGGTAACAGGCCACGACGACCCAAGCCATTCATCACGCGGAACTTCATGGGTATTGCCTTGCGAGTGCAACTCTCTAGCCCCTTCCAGCGGTCGAGCAGGTGCATACGATTCTTGGGCGCGACCAGAACAATCTCGTACTTGTCGGTCACGTCTTTATTAGCAGCCAGCGCGGCCACCAAACCTGCCAACGCGTGCGGCACACCACTGATTTGGCGATCGACCAGCGGGACAGCTTCTACAAATAATTTTGTCTTCTTGAGTTTGGGGCGGTTGGTTGGCATGTGGTTCAAATGGTACAGTAATTACATTAAGTTATAGGTTAATTGTAGACTCCGACCATGAAAATTGCCATCGACGCCCGTATCATCCGAACCAGCACCGGCCGCTATGTTGAGCGCCTGCTGCATTACTTGCAAGAGATCGACCACGAGAACGAGTACGTAATCCTACTGGACAAAAAGGATTTCGAGGGCTGGACGCCGACCGCACCCAACTTTACGAAACACCAGATGGAAATCCCAAACTACAGCTTTAAGGAGCAAATCAACTACCCGCTCCTGCTAAACAAGCTGGATGTCGACCTTGTGCACTTCATTATGCCGCAGCAACCGTTGCTATACCTCAAGCCGTCGGTCACAACCATCCATGACCTGACGCTTTTGCATCACAAAAACTACGAGGACAACGCCGTCCTGGCGTACAACATCAAGCAATTTATCTTCCGCCTGGTCGTGAAGTTTGCAGCTCATAAATCACGCCTGGTTATCACGCCGACCGAGTACACCAAGGGCGATATCGTGAAGACACTTGGCGCAAAACCCGAGAATATTGTTGTCACCTACGAATCAGGCGAGCAGCTGTCTCACGAAGGCGCTGAGCCGATTGCAAAGCTGCAAGACAAGCCACTCATTATGTACGTCGGCCGCATGGACCCATACAAGAACGTCCGCCGGCTCATCCAGGCCCACCAACAGCTCATAAAAGCCCATCCCGACCTTCAACTGGCGCTACCTGGCGCAAAGGACGGCAATGTCCAAGTGATTGAGCAATGGGCCAAAGACCAGGGTTTCAAAAACGTACACTTCCTAGGGTTTGTATCCGACGAACAACTCCGCTGGCTGTTCGAGAACGCCCAGGCGTACGTGCTACCATCCCTCTCCGAGGGTTTTGGCCTGCCTGGTCTAGAGGCTATGAACTACGGCACTCCGCTCGTCAGCAGCAATGCCACGTGCCTCCCAGAGGTCTACCAGAACGGTGCACACTACTTTGACCCAACCAACATCGAAGATATGGCCGCCAAGGTCAATGACGTGCTAGAGGATCAAACGCTCCGCGACAACCTCATCGCCGAGGGCAAAAAGGTCATCGCCGGCTATTCGTGGAAGAAGATGGCCGAGGAAACGCTGGCTGTCTACAAGCGCGCTCTCGAAAAAAAATAGGACTCACGTGAGTCCTATTTTGATAATGGGATGCCCTAATTATTCGGCGACTTTAGAAATCACGAGGTGACGGTCGCGACCCTCGCCCTCAGAATGACTCTCCAGTGAGCCGAACTCACTCACAACATGGTGGGCAACACGGCGGTCGGCTGGGCTCATTGGCTTCAGCGGCATTGTCTCGCCAGTGCGGACAACTTGCTCACACCATTCGCGGACTTGTTCGCTTAGGCGCTCAGCTCGGTGGTGCTTGTAGTTCGCAACATCGATGTTTACACGAGTCAGCTCGGCATTCTGATTTTTCAGCGCCATAGACAGCAAGTATTGCAGCGAACGTAACGTATCACCGCGCTGGCCAATCAAGAAGCCATTCAGGTGCGTCGAAGGCACGCCTAGCTCAATAACATCTTCGTCACAGCGAACCGTAACGGCAGTGTTCAAGCCAAAGAAGGACAATAAGTCCTCTAGGTATTTCTTGGCGTAGTCAATTGATTGATCCCGATCGAGTCGAGTTTCTTCCATCTATTTCTTCCTCCGCTTCTTATTAGCTGATTTCTTGGAGGTAGAAACAACCTC
>DATEFF010000103.1:0-4052 GCA_035280785.1 Saccharimonadales bacterium (SeqCode) | reverse complement strand
AAAATGCGAGGGTGGTGCTGTGGGGGCCGGAACGGGTTACGTCCGGCCCCCACGTCAGTGCTCCTTCTGAGTTCGGAGCGCGGAGCGGATGAGCCACAGGCCCACGAGGAGTGCTGCGGCCGAGGCCGCGACCTCCATCGTTAGCTCGATGGGCGTCAGGACACCCAGCTCGGCTGCGGCCTTCCCGGTGAAGTATGACTCCGGGTAGACCGCGACGCCGGCTGCTCCGGTGAACGCCACGTAGGCGCCTCCGAAGATCTTGGCGTCGATCCGCTTGCCGGTGCTCGCCTCGTAGGCAAGACCGATGCAGCCTGCCAGCCCGAATGCGCCGAGTCCGTAGACGTACAGCGTGACGGTAAGCAGGTTGGGCATGTTCAGCTCGTTGAAGTAATTGACGATGATCAGCGTGGTGCTGGTGGCCGCCAGAACGGCCGCCGCGACGTAGCGGGCTCGCATTACTCTCCAATCCCTGCCTGAGAAGCTTATGTATATTATAATATCTAATTACGCTTAAGTCAATATACTTCGCTCATAACAAAAGAGCCCGACATGCGGGCTCAATTGCGTTGGAAGTGGTCAGTTGTTTAGCGTTCGATGAACGTCAATGCGCTACCGCGCTTACCGCCACGACCAGTTCGGCCGATACGGTGGACGTAGTCCTGGTAAGTGTTAGGTTGGTCAAAGTTGATGACGTGGCTAACATTTGGAATGTCGAGGCCACGAGCAGCAACGTCGGTTGCAACCAAAACCTTTACGCGGTCGTCCTTGAAGTTCTGAAGCGCACGCTTGCGCTGAGGCTGGCTCTTGTTGCCGTGAATAGCCTCAGACGGGAAGCCGTTTTTGGTCAGTTCGTCAGCGAGGCGTTGAACGCTCCACTTTGTCTGGCCAAAGACCAAAACCTTCTCGAAGTCTGGCTTAGCCAGGAGTTCTTGTAGGACTTCGATCTTGTGCTCTTTGCCTTGTGTGCGGATAACGTCCTGTTCGACGTGTTCGCTGGTTTCAGCGGTACGAACGGATACAGTTACAGGGTCGACCAATAGAGTGCTCAAGAGCTGCTGAATTGGAGGTGTAATTGTTGCGCTAAAGCACAGTGACTGGCGCTTCTCTGGGAGTTCGCCGATCAAGAATCGGATGTCGTTGATGAAGCCCATGTCCAGCATCTGGTCGGCTTCGTCCAATACGACAACTTCAACGTTCTGGAGCTTGAGGACACCGCGCTTAACGAGGTCCTTCAAACGACCAGGTGTACCGATGATGACGTGAGGGCCACGCTTGACGTCAGAAATCTGACGAGCGATGTTCATGCCACCGACGATCAGGGCGCTGTAAAGGCGCAAGCCGCGGCTGAATTTGCGGAATTCGTCGTCGATCTGGTAAGCCAGCTCGCGAGTTGGGGCCATAATCAACACCGCTGGGCGGTTCTGAGTGTCCTTAATTCGCTCGAGCGTTGGGATCACAAAGGCAGCGGTCTTACCGGTACCAGTGTTAGCCAGGCCGATAACGTCGCGACCTTCAATGATGGCAGGGATGGCGCCATCCTGAATAGCGGTTGGCGTTGTGTAGCCAGCTTGCTCGATGTTGCGTCGAATAATGTCGCTAACCTTGAAGTCAGCAAACATGTGAGTTGGTTCGTAGGCGATTTCCTCAGCAGGAGCGACAGCCTTGTTAACGAACTTTTCTGGGTTAATGTAGGTGCCACCGTTACGGTTGCCACCACTGCGGCGCTGTGGGCCGTAGTTTACTGGGCGACCATTGCGACGGAATCCGCCACCATTGCCACCACTGTTATTGCCTGGTCCGCGACGGTCTGAGGGCCGCGAAAAAGAACTGCGTGAGTTGTTTCTCATGTATGTTTAATATTGCCTTTCGTAGCAAACGATCAAATACGTTGTTTGTATAGATTGATGGATTGCCTGTTATTGGTAATCTGGCTGCAAATGAACAGCGAGATATACCTCGTGGGCTCGATATCCATCTATAGCCTGAGTAGTATAGCACAAAATGGTGCTTATGTCTACATATCTACAGATAAAGTCAAGGGATCAGTTGGAATGACTTGATGAGTTTGTCGAAGTCGGCGCGCGTTGAGTCGGTTGGATTCCGTAGCACGAAGTTTACGCCGTAGTAGTCATTACTGGGCTGTAAATTAAACCGCGCCAGGTCGTAGCTGTATGCGTAGAATTCTGTGAGTGGGTACTGCGAGACAAGCGCCTTGGTGTTACAGCCGTCCTTGAGCGTTGACTCTTCGGTGATTGGGTATAGCGCGTATTTTGCTTCGTCGGGCGAGACACCTGCTTCGTGAAGTTTCCAGAACTGCACGGTGTAGAACTTGTTGGTCGCAACGAGGTAGCCAGGATTGTCTGTTGGGATGCCGTCACGCGCGCTGACGGTGTAGTCCGTTGCGTTGCCGCCAAAGCTGACATTAGGATTACTCGAAAAACTACCGACAAGGTAATGGCCGCTCACCCCACCCATCGGTGTGGTTGTCGTTGTGACGGTACCCCAACTGCTTGGATAAGCGAAGTGAAAGCCAGGTGTGGCATTTTCGTACACCGTAAACCCTTCTGGCGTTGTGTTGGCGGCCCCGTCGGTACAAGGACCATCGGCCGTTGCTGGCGTGTCGTGCGCTGTACCTGTTGGCGTTGATGGGTGCCGATAAAACCAACACCACACCAGCAGCCCGATGAGGGCCACAATAATAACAACAAGAATTATTGGTACAAGGCGACGATTCTTTGTCTTTTGAGCTGGCTGCGTTGGTTCCATATCAGCAGTCTATACCGACTTGTCTTACGTGCCAAGAAGCTTATGATTATTCGTGCCGATGGTTGTCTTCGAGCTCGTGAATTCGGTCGTGGTCGAGCCCGAAGTGGTGCGCGATTTCGTGCCACAATGTGTGTTTGACGTGAGCCTTCAGCTCGGTGATGTCGTGGCTGGCGTGCAAGAGCGGATTCTTGAAGATGGTGATCTTATCTGGCAATACAAGGTTGTAACCCGCTCCCCTAGCGGTTTGCGGGATTCCTTCGTATAAGCCAAACAGTGTTTGGTTGTTACGCAACTTCATTTGAACACGCTGCTCGGGCGTGGGGTCGTCGGCATATGTGACCGCAACGTTATTGAGAGCGGACGTGTACTTTTCGGGTAATTCGTCCATTACTTCGGCTATCAGTGCCGCAAAATGATCATCAGATATATCCATAGTATTATTTTATATGGTTTAATAGCTTCGTCCAGATACAACTACCCAGGGAGCGTATCGTGACCACCACTAACATGGCCTTCGTCCGTCAGCTCATGACGGACGGCGATGTTCTGCCGCGAGCGCGAGCGATCGTCATGGCGCGGATTCTGTGCCGGGCCGACATCGTCGCGCATCTGACGCAGCACGGCCGCTACGTTCGTTCGGGCCAACTGCCGACGCACATGCAGGCGGTCTACACGGCGACCGAGCGGGCGATGCGTGGGCAGAGCCCGACCGAGAGCGTCACCCGCGCTGTTCGGCGCCACGGCCAGACCGGCGTGACGCGTGAGCAGCAGGTGTACGTGTGGGCGACGACGGTCGACGCCTACTTCAGTGCCGGGCGATTGGCCGGTCTCCGTCCGTCGGAGAGCGACCTGTGGGCCTATCACGCGCGGAGTCTCGTCTTCGGGCGGACCTTCGGTGTGGACGGTTCCAGCTACGGCACGGTCGAGCGCATCGAGCAGCTCTCGGCACGGCTGCTGGGTCGCATCACCCCCATCAACGTTCCCAACGGCGGATGGGGTGCGATCGAGCAGGTCGTGGGGGCGAGCTGGTACCTCAAGGACAGCTCGCTGACTGCGGCGGATGCCCTGTCCGCGGTCGAAGAGACAACGCCTCCTCAGCTCCTGGCAGCGCTTCGGCGCTGAGTTCGGACGTGTGGTGGCCCGGTGGCGCGCAGGTTGCGCCCCGGGTCACCCTCGGATTTTGAAATAATTTCATGGTCAGCAACAGGTTCACTGACTTTCCCGCGTAGCGGGCCGGGAAACGTTCCCCGGCCCGCCCGCGGTGTGCGGGGCGACGATCAGTCGTC
>DATEFF010000102.1:0-2585 GCA_035280785.1 Saccharimonadales bacterium (SeqCode) | reverse complement strand
TTCCATGTGCCTGGATCGGCGGTGTGCCAACCGGCTTTTTGCATCGCCCAGATAAAATCTTTTTCGGAGTGCGCTAACACCGCTATATTAACGGGGTCCGACGCCCAGCCGTCTCCAGTTGTCGTAACTGCGGGTACGTGGTTGGGTTTGTAAATAAACCGTAAAATTCGCACTGCCATCGGGACGCCAAAATACGCCATGATGCTGTACGTTATTAAAGCCGCCCAGAGCGCGGGAATGCGTCGGTCGAGGAAGGGAAACAACGTAAAAGCGGTGAAGTAGGCCAGTGCGACAACCGCGGCCAAAATGCCAAGGCGGCGAAGCACCAACACAACAAAGGGAACCATATCTGCCCATTATACCAAGTACAGCGCTAGTCGCTTGCAATATGAGCGCTGCGAGCTATGCTTAAAAGTGATGCAGCAGCTGACTGACATTATTATTCGAATCATGGCCGATGGCTTGGTTGTGCCGATCGTACTTATTGCGGCGTGGGTAATGCTGCGCTTGCCGCGCAAGGAGCGCCTGGACAAGATTGCTCGTGGAATCGTGGCTGGGTTAGTCGCGCTACTAAGCGCTAAGCTGCTGAGCCTGATCTATCAGGATGGCGAGCGGCCATTTATGATTTTGGGTGTCGACCCTAAGGCTGCATACCTCAACAACCCCGGCTTTCCGTCGGACCACGTATTGTTTGTCTTTGCGATTACGTTTGTGGTGTGGGCAAGCACCAAGAATAAACCCCTGTCATTGACGCTTTTGATCATGAGCATCATGGTGGCTGCCGGTCGCGTTTTGGCGCTGGTGCACACGCCGCTGGACGTGCTGGGCGGGTTCGCCGCAG
This sequence comes from Saccharimonadales bacterium (SeqCode), assembly GCA_035280785.1. Taxonomy (GTDB): domain Bacteria; phylum Patescibacteriota; class Saccharimonadia; order Saccharimonadales; family EFPC-124; genus DATEFF01. Next base: position 1,744 of record DATEFF010000102.1, on the reverse strand, counting down.
CCCTTTTGGCCGTCACATTAGTGTATGGTCGCGACTTTTACCGCACAGAGCGGTTGCCTCGCTAGGCTAACTTCTAGTACAATAAGCAAAAATATGGTAAGTGAGGTGCAAGCAGTGGTTGCAAGTGAAGGTGTTCCCCAGATTCCGACCGTAGAGGACGATTCGAGTATCCTTATAATTCCTGAAGGTGTTGACCTTCTGAGGGTAGGCCTGTTGGGTGTACTGGTTGGTGTACTTACGCCAGCGCTGACATGGCTGCTTCAGAAGTTTCTTATTACGCCGGTATTTTGCCGCGAGACATCATCGCTGGCGGTCTGTGGATCTGGCGACCTCACTACATACTATGTCGCAACGGTCGTCTTGGGCGTTGTTGCTGTCGCACTGATGGCAAACTGGCAGATCTTCCGTCCACTACTGATTGTTGTTGCGACAGTCGCGGCTTTGTGGGGTCTCCAGCGCTATGCTGGTGACACGATTGCAAACGCTGGCGTGGAGTATTATGTTACCTCTGCTATCTTGTACGCGCTGGCTTTCCTGTTGTTTTATTGGCTGCTGCGGCTCAAGAGTTTTGCGCTGAGTGTTATAGTAACGGTAATTGCGGTTGTGCTCATTCGCTGGGCACTCCTGGCGTAAACAAATAGACTGGAGGGTGGAATGACAACGACTATTTTGATCGTGCTGTTGGTGCTGGTTGTGGCGGGGTTTGGATTTATTGTGTATGTACTGGAGCAACGACTCAAGGACCTGAAAGAGAATGCCGGGACGGCAATGCTCAAGCAAGACCTCGTTGGTCTAACCGATGGCATTGCGCAGCTGAAGGACGGCCTGCAAGCTCAGCTTGGTGACCGCATGGATAAGAACCAAACAATGATGCGCGAATCTATCATGAAGCAGTTTACTGAGAGCTCTAAGCTGATCGCCGACGTAACGCAGCGTCTGGCTAAATTGGACGAGACAAACAAGCGCGTCGTAGACGTTGCCGACGAACTGAAGCTTTTGCAGAATGTCTTGCAAAATCCGAAACAGCGCGGTGTGTTGGGCGAATATTACCTCCACACGGTGCTTCAGAATGTTCTGCCGCCAGACCGATTCCAGGCGCAGTACAAGTTTAGCGACGGCGAAATCGTTGACGCCGTGATCTTCTTAGAGAAGGGGAAGATTCTGCCGATTGACTCCAAGTTCAGCCTGGAGAACTACAACCGATTTGTTGAGGAGCCAGACAAGACCAAGCGTGAGGCATTGGCCAAGCTGATCCGCTCTGACCTCAAGGGTCGCATTGACGAGACTAGCAAGTACATTCGTCCTGACGAAGACACGATGGATTTTGCGTTCATGTTCATCCCGAGTGAGGCGATCTATTATGACCTTTTGACGGGTAAAGTCGGCGGAATTATCGGTAGCACGCGCGACCTCATCGAGTATGCCTTCCGCGATAAGCACGTCATTATTGTGTCGCCGACGTCATTTATGGCGTACCTTCAGACCGTGTTGCAAGGTCTGCGCAGTCTGCAAATTGAGGAGCAGGCCAAGGACATTCAGGTCCGCGTTGGCCAGTTGGGTCGCCACCTTGAGACATACAATACGTTCATGCAAAAGCTTGGCGCGAGCCTCGGCACAACCGTTGGCCACTACAACAATGCCGCCAAAGAACTCCGCAAAGTCGACAAAGACGTCGTAAAGATCGCCAAGTCCCAGCCTGTTATTGGCGACGCCGTGACGCTTGAGCGACCGCTGGCAGACGAGT
>DATEFF010000101.1:0-2615 GCA_035280785.1 Saccharimonadales bacterium (SeqCode) | reverse complement strand
TCTTCGTCTTCGCTGCCCAAAACCTTGGTCGCGACGGCGTACGCAAATTGCGGGTAGTCGTCGGCCGGGTCGAGTTCGCGGTCGCCCTCGTCCTCAACCTCAATACCGCGTTTGCTCAAGTGAGCCATTACAGTGGCCTTGAGTTTGTACCCTGCGTGATCTGCGCCTACGAATACTTGCATGTCAGTTCCTATTTACCGTGAAGCTGCTTACCAACATCGGCAACCAACTCAACGAGGCGGTTACTGTAGCCCCATTCATTGTCGTACCAAGCCACAACCTTCAACATGTTGCCGCCAATGACAGCGGTGAGCGGAAGATCAACAATTGCCGAGTGGCTGTTGCCCTTAAAGTCGCTACTAACGAGCTGCTCTTCGGTGACGGCCAAGATGCCTTGGTAGTATGGTTCGCTAGCAGCTTTCTTGAAGGCTTCGTTAACCTCTTCGACAGTTACATCGCGCTTTGTGATGATAACGAAGTCACTCATGCTGACGACAGGGGTTGGGACGCGTACACTCAGGCCACCAAAGACGCCCTCAAGTGATGGCAGCGCCTTTGCGGCAGCGATTGACGCACCAGTGGTTGTTGGGACGATGTTCTCGGCAGCAGCACGGGCTTCACGCAGGTCCTTCGCAGGAGCGTCCTGCAAGCGCTGGCTGGCGGTGTAGCTGTGAACAGTTGTCATCATGGCCTTGTCGATACCAAAAGCGTTCTCGATGACGGCCGCGACAGGCGTAATGCAGTTGGTTGTACAGCTAGCGTTACTAATGACATCCTCGGCGTCCTTGAGGTTGTCCTCGTTGACACCCAGGACGATTGTCGTTGCGCCGTCGCCCTTAGCTGGTGCACTCAAGACAACCTTCTTGGCGCCAGCTTGGTCAACATGAGCCCGAGCTAGTTCTGGCTTCACAAAAAAGCCCGTCGACTCAATAACGACGTCGACGCCGTGTGCGCCCCAAGGCAGGTTAGCTGGGTCTTTCTCGGCCAGGACTTTGATGTGCTGACCGTCCACGATAATACCGGTATCGTCGGCACTCACTTCGTGCTCGTACGTACCATAGCTCGAGTCATGCTTGAGCAGGTGCGCAAGCGTCTTTGTGTCGGTTAGGTCGTTAACCGCAACGATCTCGATGTCGCTGCGCTCGAAGGCAATTTTGAACGCCGTGCGCCCAATGCGACCAAATCCATTAATGGCAACCTTTGTCTTCATACCCTCCACCTCTTAATGCGATTATGATTACTTTCTTGGTTCTTATTGTAGTACATGTAGCTTTCAGGGGGCAAATTGGTATATAAGTAAAGTACGTCTACTGACTAAGGGGTGGTAGACTGGGCGGCCCCACCGCGGGGTCTAAGGATTGTCGGAGGTCAGCCATGCTTCGATTTTTGGGAGCCATACTCTTCGTCATCATCATCCTGGGACTGGTGTTTCCGCTGAGCGGCGCCACACTGGTAGCCATGATGATGGGTGGGTGCGCAATTGGCTTGGTGACGGGGCTGATCGTCCGTTCGATCAGTCGGAGGTACTGAACCTCCCTCGCCCTCACCGCCCCTTTCGTCCTCCCCGCGGCTGCTTGCAGGCCCGGGGAGGGCGAGCACCATCCGCAAACTAAAACACCGCTTCTAGAGTGAAGCGGTGTTCTTTGTGTGAGGCTCTCAGACTACTTGTTGTTGTAGCGCTCGATGCACTCGCGAATCGTAGCCTTGGCAGACTCAGTGTCGCCCCAGCCCAAAACTTTGGTGCTGCCTGGCTTCTTGAGGTCTTTGTAGTGGGTGAAGTGGTGTTCGATTTGCTGCTTCCAGCGCTCGCCCAGATCATCCAGAGTGTTAATGCTGTCACCGTTGTGGCGGTCATCGGCAGGAACAACCACAACCTTGTGGTCAGCCTCGCCGTCGTCGTCAAAGTTCATGATGCCGATGATCTTAGCTTCCAGCCAGATTCCAGTTGGGAGTGGCTCTGGTGCGACAATCAGCGTGTCGAGCTCGTCGCCGTCTTCGTCGAGAGTCTGTGGGATAAAACCGTAGTTAACGGGCTTTGCAAAAATAGCAGGTTCGACGCGGTCCAGCATAAAGGCAGCGCGTTCGCGGTCCCATTCGATTTTGAGTTGTGAACCCTGTGAGATTTCAACGACAGTATTAAGCGTACCGCCGTCGATGTCACCAGGGGTAAGAACTTGGTTGAAATCAGCCATAATAGTTACCTCTTAAACGTTACACGACCAGTGTAGCACAGGTCGTACAAAATACTCTTGACGTGACAATTATCACAGGAGTATAGTTGCATCTTGTCAAGGTACACCGTACACCCCGACTCCAGGGAGACGCAACAATGTCCGTTCGTTTCGCGACCATCGCGTCGAGCCTCAACGGCAGCACCACGGACCTGGTCCGCGCGTGGAAGGCGCACCACTGCAACGGCATGCTCGGTCAGTTGACCGAACCCACGCCGGCGCAGCGGCGCCTCCCGGTGACCATCAACGGTCACGCCGCGCAGTTCCGCGCCTCCAGCTTCGCGCTGGACGGCGTCATGGTGCTCATCCTGGTGCAGAACGAGAGCATTCTCCGCGTGGGCTTCTACGACCTGACGGCAGGCACGTTCCTGTCGGCGGTCGCAG
>DATEFF010000100.1:0-9670 GCA_035280785.1 Saccharimonadales bacterium (SeqCode) | reverse complement strand
GTCTTCGATCTTGGGTCGGTCAAAACCCACGATAAAGGTGTCGTTGATAGTAATAATAGGAGTAACGGCTTGACCCACCTCCTTCACGACAAACTCAAGCGCCTCGGCGTCAGTGGTGAGATCCTTCTCGGTGTACTCAATCCCTTTGTCCTTGAAATACTCCTTGGCCATGTGGCAGAAGGCGCACGTGGGGGTGGTATAAATGGTGACGGTCGGCTGTGATTGCATGTTTGCGTGTCTCCTTAATTTCAGTATATCATCGTAATTATGAATAGACGTATTGTCATTGGCGCCATCGTCGGGGCGGTTGTGGGCATCCTGGCCGTTGGTGCGGTCCGGTTCTTCACGACCCACCAGCAAGAGACGCATTACCACGCTAACTTCTCTGTATATATAAATGGTGTCGAGCAAAAGTTCGAGGGTCCGCAGTACTATCAGGAGGTTTCGGCCTGCGACACACACGACTCCCCGCTGACCCGCACACACATGCACGACGACAATGCGCACCTCGTGCACGTGCACGCCGACCTCGTGACGTGGGCGGACTTCTTTGCCAACCTCGGTTGGTCGCTCAACAACTCTATACTGTACGACGGCAAGACTGCCTATATAAATGGACAGGAAGGCAAACTGCGCTTCCTACTGAATGGTCAGCCAACTCGCTCGATCGCGGGCGAAGTTATTGGCGATCAAGATCGCTTGCTGATTGACTTTAGCTCAGACGACGCCGCTACGCTCGAGACTCGCGCCCAAGACATCCCGTCTGACGCCAAAGAAGCCGACAGCACTCAAGACCCTGCTGGCTGCAAGGGCGCGCACGAGCAAGACGTGTGGATCAGGTTGCGCCAGGCGTTTTTGTTCTAGCGGTTTAGGAACTGATTTTCAAACGTAGAGATTGGGTCGTACCAGCCGTTCTGGACGACAAATGTTTGAATTGCCTTGTCGATGCCAAAGATGACGCCGAGGCCGACGAGTATAAATACGATTGCGAGTGTCCGCTTGAACCAGCCGTGTGGGTTGCTAGCCCAGCCGAGTTTGTGGACCGCCTGTTGGCCGAGGAGCCCAACCAGCAGTAGCACCGCGCTGAGGCCGACGGCGTATGCGATGAGGTAGGTGAGCCCTTCGCCAAATGATGCCGGCAATACTCCAGCGACAATTAACGCATACGTTGGGCTGCAACTGCTAAAGACTGGTCCGAGCGCCATACCTACAAGCACCGCACCCAGCCAGCCCTGCTGTTGAGCGGCTTTGCCGAGTAACTTATTGGAGCCGAGATTAAACTTGACCGCGACCTTCGCCCACGCCGTCTCAAATAGCAGACTCAGGCCAAACAACAATACGATCCCGCCTGATATCAACTGCCACACATACGGCGGAATCATCAGCAGCGACGTACTTGCCTTGAGTAGCAGCGTAAATATAATGACAGACACCGCCAGGCTAGCCGTGATAATGACCGGCCTGCGCCAATCCTTCTGCCCCGCCAGCGCCGAGCCGCCAACAATGACAGGCAGTAGCGGCAAGATGCACGGCGCCAAAACGGTCAGAACGCCTGCGACAAACGATACGACAAGGAGTTCCATTATTTGAGGTCTAAGCCTTTAATGACAGCGGCAAGGTTCGGTTCGTAGTAGGCGTTGAACCTGTTGACGAGTTGGCCGTCCTTATCGATTTCGACAAATGTGGTCTGCTGCGTCACGCCATAGAGTTTGCGGTAAAACGATGAAGTGTCAAAGTCGAGTTTATATATGACAACGCCAGCAGGTACAGTGCCTTCCTTAATGCTTTTGTCGAGTTCGCGACACTGCGGGCACCACGGCGCGTGGAAGAAGACAACTTGTCGAACCTTGCCGCGATCTTGTTCGAACGCACCGCCCTCGAAGTCTCGGTAGACGCCCGACTGAGCTGGCATCTGAGTTTTGAGGCGCTCGGCCTCTTTTTGGGCTTGGGCCTGTGCGTCGTCTGGTTGCCTCATGTTATTGGGCAAACTTACTTTGCCACCAGAGAACGTCAGATATAAAAATGCCGCAGCTATGACCACCACAACACCGCCAATAATCACCCAAGTTTTCTTCATATATATAATTGTATCAGACCAGCATTGTCTAACTGGGGTATATCTGTTATAGTCCAAAAGAAGTGAAGACACACATTCGTCCAGTTATTGCTGTTATTGTGCCTTACAAGGAGGCTGATTCATGATCAGCTTTTTTGCTGCCTCAGAGGGCGTGCCCCTCGCTGCTGAGCCTGTATTCCACATAGGCTCGTTTGCTGTCACCAACTCTATGGTGCTTGGTGTTATTATCGCCGCCTTGGTAGCCACGATGTTTATCGCTGCCCGCCTTCGTAGCACGCTGCGACCAAAGTCTAAATTTGCGTTTGGCGTCGAGCAGATTGTTGAGTTTATCCTCAACATTGCCGAGCAGAACTTTGGCGACCGCAAGAAGGCGCTGCATCACCTGCCGCTCCTTTTGACCCTTTTTGTGTTTATCTTGTTTAGTAACTTGACCGGACTGGTCCCTGGCGTTGGCACCATTACTATCACGACCGACGAAGGTGTCGTGCCGCTGCTGCGTGCGTTCACAACCGACCTTAACGCGACGCTGGCCCTGGCCATTCTATCGATTGGCATGGTGCAGTTCTACGCAATTAAAGAGCTTGGTGTCCTTGGTCGCCTAAAGCATTTCTTTACCGACAAGCCATACAACCCGATGAACTTCTTCTTGGGTTGGGTTGAGGTGTTGAGCGAATTCATTCGCATCCTGACCCTGAGCATGCGTCTCTTTGGTGTTATTTACGCCGGCGAGGTGTTGATCCACGTGATCGGTGGTGTGGCTGGCAACTTTGGTTGGGCTGCAACGCTGCCAATTTACCTTCTGGAAGTGTTCTTTAGCGCTATCCAGGCCTACATTTTTGTGATGCTAACGACTGTATACCTAGCGACCGCCACCAGTCATACCGAGGTCCACGAAGACCTCTCCGAATCCGAACACTCCCCTGTTATTGCCCCAGCGGCCTCAGGAAGTGATGCAAAGTAAGTAAGAAAGTTAATGTAAGGAGAAATAGTAATGGAAGTAGATCCTAACCTGATCAAAGGTTTGACAATCGCCGTAGGTGCCCTTGGCCCAGCCTTGGGTGTTGCCCTGATTGGTGCTGCCGCAGTTAAGGCTGTTGGTCGCAACCCAGAAGTACAAGGTAAGGTGCTTTCGACTGCATTCGTAATGGCTGGTCTGGTTGACGCCGTCCTGGCCTTCGTTCTGCTGATCGTATTCACCACTAACTAGTAGAACTTGGAGTTTCTGAGTGATTCATATACTAACTAACGTTGCTGAAACCGGTCACGAAGCTGCTGAACAAGCAGGCGGTTTGGCTGCACTTGGTTTGGACGTTAAGTCCTTCCTCTTCCAGCTGATCACTTTTGTTTTGCTGCTCTTGATCCTGCGCAAGTGGGCCTTCCCTGTTTTGGTAAAGACGCTCGAAGACCGCCGTCTGGCTGTCGAGAAGAGCATTGACCAGGCCAAGCACACCGAAGCCGCTATGCAGGACGCCGAGAAGAAAATCAGCGCATTGCTGGTTGAAGCTCGTGATGAAGCTGCCGACTTGGTCGCTGCCGGTCAACGCGAAGCAGCCAAGATGGTAGAAGAAGCCGAGACCAAAGCTGCTCAGCGCGCTGAGCACATCGTCAAGGAAGCTCACGCCAGTATGGAGCATGAGATTTCGAAGGCCAAGGCTGCCCTCAAGAAGGAAACAGCTGAGCTGGTCGCTGAAGCAACGGGTGTGATTTTGAAAGAAAAGGTCGACGCTGGCAAAAACGCCGAGCTGATTTCGAAGGCCCTTCAGGCCTCAGAGAAGGACGCGAAGTAGTCCCATGCACAAAGTTTCTCGCCGCCGTTTAGCTTCGACCGTCGCCCAGCTGCTACGTGAGCGCCCGCAGGATCGCAGCCACACGCTGCAAATGCTGGCCGCTTACTTGGTTGAGCACAACCAGCAGAAGCGCGTTGACCTGCTGTTGCTTGATATTGCCCACGAATTGGCCGTTACCGAAGGTCACCTGTACGCCGAGGTCAGCTCTGCTCATCCATTGGATGACGCAGCCCGAGCTGAACTCAAGAAGTACCTGGTGAGCGCAACGGGCGCCAAGGCAATCGAGCTGAACGAGCAAGTCGACGCCGACCTTTTGGCCGGTCTGGTAGTTCGCACCGCCGACCAAGAGCTGGACACCAGCGCTCGAACCAAGCTGGACAAACTAAAGAGTCTGAATGTTAACACGACGCCGAGAGCATAGGAGAATTAAATAGATGGCAGATGTATCAGTAAAAGAACTATCCGGTGAGCTCCAGGCTGCTATTGAGCAGCTCAAGAGCGAGCGTGGTCTAGAGGAAGTCGGCATTGTTACCCGTATCGGTGACGGTGTGGCTTGGGTGTATGGTCTGACCAGCGCAGGATTTAACGAAGTTATCACCATCGAGGGCAATGACGGCCAGCCTATCGAGGCTTTCGCTTTGAACCTCATGGAAGACGAAATCGGCGCAGTGCTGCTGGGTGACGACTCTAAGGTCGTTGCCGGTGCGCGCGCTAAGTTGAGCGGTAAGGTTGTTGAGGTCCCTGTTGGTCCTGAGCTCCTTGGTCGCGTTGTTGACCCACTCGGTCGCCCACTCGATGGTGGTCCAGCCATCAAGACCAAGCAAAATGGTCTGATTGAGCGTGCCGCCCCTGGCGTTATGGACCGTAAGTCAGTTCACGAGCCACTTATGACCGGCCTCATGGCTATCGACACCATGATCCCAATTGGTCGTGGTCAGCGTGAGCTGATTATCGGTGACCGCCAGACCGGTAAGACCGCAATCGCGATCGACACCATGATCAACCAGGGTCGCCAAAAGACCGGCGTCATCAACATCTATGTTGCTGTTGGTCAGAAGCTCAGCAAGGTCGCTCGCCTGGTCGAGCGCCTCAAGCGCGAAGGCGTCATGGACCAGACTATCGTGATCGCAACCAGCCCTGCTGACCCTGCTTCACTCCTCTACTTGGCCCCTTACGCTGGTACTGCCATGGGTGAATACTTCCGCGACAACAAGCAGCACGCGTTGATCATTTACGATGACCTTTCAAAGCACGCTGCCGCGTACCGCCAGATGTCACTGTTGCTCCGTCGCCCACCGGGCCGCGAGGCTTACCCTGGTGACGTCTTCTACCTGCACTCTCGCCTTCTGGAGCGTTCAGCTAAACTCAGCGACGCACTCGGCGCTGGCTCATTGACTGCGCTGCCTATTATCGAGACTCAGGCTGGCGACATCTCTGCTTACATCCCAACCAACGTGATTTCGATCACCGACGGCCAGATCTTCCTGGAGACGAACCTGTTCTACCAGGGTATTCGCCCAGCGATCTCTGTTGGTCTGTCGGTCTCCCGCGTGGGTGGTTCTGCCCAAACAAAGGCTGTGAAGAGCGTGAGCGGTTCACTCCGCCTCGACCTCGCACAGTTCCGCGAACTTGCTGCCTTCACCCAGTTCAGCACCGACCTCGACGCTGACACCAAGAAGCGCATCAACCGCGGTCAGCGCCTGACCGAATTGCTGAAGCAGCCACAGTACAGCCCGCTGAGCATCTGGGAGCAGACGGCAACCTTGATTGCTGCAACCGACGGTGTCTTCGACGATGTCCCAATGGACAAGATCAAGCCAGCCCAGCACGCATTGCTGACGATTCTCGAATCTGAGCACAAGAGCAAGATGCTAGATCTCAACAAGGGCGACAAGCCCGAGGACGCGACTCGCGAGCTGGTCCTGAAGGAAGCTAAGAAGATTGCGAAAGGCTACAGCGCCTAGAGGCATACATTATGGCATCTACCCAGCTCATCAAATCCCGCATCCGTTCCGTCAAGAACACTCGCCAGATCACCAAGGCGATGCAGTTAGTGGCGGCTAGCAAGATGCGCAAGGCTCAGGAAGCTGCGGGTCAGACTCGCTACTTCAGCCAGACTGCTCGCGCGCTGCTTACGCGCCTGCGACAGCTGGTTGATGTCGAGCAGTACGACCTGTACCGCACCCGTGAGGTCAAGGCTCGTCTGACGATCTTGATCACCAGTGACCGCGGTCTGGCCGGTGCATACGACAGCAACGCGTTGAAGATGTACATCACTGGCCTCAAGGAAGACAAGACGAAGGGCGTCAAGAACTACACGATCGCCATCGGTCGCAAGGGTTCGCACCTCGCCTCTCGCCTCGAAGAAGTAGAAGTTGTTGGTGCCTACCACGACTTCCCGCCAAGCCCTGGTGCTAACGAGTTGCAACCTATTGTGTCGGCAGCCGTACAAATGTTTGTTGAGAAGACAGTCGATGCCGTCGATATCATCTACACTCAGTTCAAATCAACCGTTGTGCAGCAGACGCAGACGATGCGAATCCTGCCAGCTGGTTTTGAAGAAGCTGAAGTAACCGAGCAGATGCGCCTGGCCGAGTTTGAGCCAAGCGAAGAAGCTGTCCTGCAAAACGCAACCCTGCGTCTGCTGGAAGCCCAGCTGCTCCAGACCCTGTTGGAATCGTTTGCCTCTGAAGAGTCCATGCGTATGCTGGCTATGAAGAACGCAACCGACAATGCCAACGAGTTGGTAGATGACCTAACCCTAGTATTTAACAATGCCCGTCAGGCAGCGATTACCCAAGAGCTGGCCGAAATCACCGGCGGCGCAGAAGCGATGAGCGAATAAGGAGAATGACAATGAATAAAACCGCTACCAAGCCAGGTAAGGTTATCCAGATCGTCGGCGTCGTGGTTGACGTCGAGTTCGAGAAGGGTACCCTGCCGGCAATTTATAACGCACTAACTATCCAGCACGAAGGCCGCACGCTGACCCTTGAGGTTGCGCAGCACCTTAGCGAATCTGCAATCCGTGCCGTATCACTCAGTAGTACTGATGGCCTGCGCCGTGGTACTGAAGTTGTAAACACTGGCGCACCCGTATCTGTCCCTGTTGGCGAGGAAACCCTCGGCCGCATGTTCAACGTTGTTGGTGACCCAATTGACGGCGGCAAAGCTGTCACAGCACACACATCACCAATTCACCGCGACCCACCCGCCCTGACCGAGCAATCTGGTAAGACCGAAATCCTCGAGACCGGCATTAAGGTTATCGACCTCATCGCCCCTATCACTAAGGGTGGTAAGGTTGGCCTGTTTGGTGGCGCTGGTGTGGGCAAGACCGTGCTTATCCAGGAGCTCATTAGCAACATTGCCAAGTTCCACAAGGGTAACTCAGTCTTCGCCGGTGTCGGTGAGCGTACTCGTGAAGGTAACGACCTCTTTGAAGAAATGAAGGACTCTGGCGTTATCGACAAGACCAGCCTGGTCTTCGGCCAGATGAACGAGCCACCTGGTGCTCGTCTGCGCGTTGCGTTGAGCGGCCTGACAATGGCTGAAGCCTTCCGTGACGAAGGCAAGGACGTTCTGCTGTTCGTTGACAACATCTTCCGCTTTACTCAGGCCGGTTCTGAGGTGTCAGCACTTCTTGGTCGTCTGCCAAGTGCAGTGGGCTACCAGCCTACCCTCCAGCAAGAAATGGGTGGTCTCCAAGAGCGCATTACCTCGACTAAGAAGGGTTCAATCACCTCTGTCCAGGCCGTTTACGTTCCTGCCGACGACATGACTGACCCAGCGCCTGCAACAACCTTTGCTCACCTTGACTCAACAATCAGCCTGAACCGTGCTTTGACCGAAATTGGTATCTACCCTGCGGTTGACCCGCTCGACTCTAGCTCAACAATCCTCGACCCAGAGATCGTTGGCGAAGAACACTACACTGTTGCCCGTGAAGTTCAGCGCGTTTTGCAGCGTAACAAGGACTTGCAGGACATCATCGCTATCCTCGGTATGGAAGAATTGAGCGACGAAGACAAGCAGACCGTTAACCGAGCACGTCGCATCCAGCGCTTCCTCAGCCAGCCGTTCTTTGTGGCTGAGCAGTTTACTGGCAACAAGGGTCAGTACGTTCCGCTGAAGGACACCATCCAGGGTTTCAAGGAAATTCTGGAAGGCAAGCATGACGACAAGCCTGAATCAGCATTCTACATGAAGGGTTCCATCAAGGAAGTTAAGTAATGAAACTAGAGCTGGTCACACTCACCGGTCTCAAGTACGCCGAAGACGTCTACGAAGTCGTGCTGCCAACCAGCACCGGCACCATTGCTGTATACCCTAACCATATGCCGCTCGTGACCTTGGCGACGCCTGGTGTCATTAGTGTGCGTAAGACGCGCGCAACTGGCGATGACGCCATGGACCACTACGCCACAAATGGTGGCGTGATCGAAGTCGGCAACGATTATGTCCGAGTGTTGGTTGACGAGGCTGACCACGCTGACGAGATCGTCGAATCAGAAGCACAGAGTGCCCTAGAGCGCGCGCAGAAGCTTCGCGACGACGCATCCGACTCTGTCTCGCTCGAGAAGGCTCAAGCACTTGTGGACCGCCATGCAGTCCGCCTGAAAGTCGCCGAACTCCGCCGCCGCCACCGCGGTCGTCATCTGTAGGACGCTTGTCACCCATAAATTCACCTCGCTTAATTTTAGCGATTGCCAAAGAATAGTTTTTTCGGTAAAATACGGCAGTAATCTAAGGGCGATCAGCTCAATTGGCCAGAGTGTCTTTCGCACCGATTAAAATCGGGAGCCTAACCCATTTCTTAGTACGCCAAATTTGATTCCACCTGAGAATTAAATTTAAAGAACGGACCGCATCAATAGAATGCGAATTTAGTTATGTCTGAAAAAAGCACCCACCACTTCGATGAACAACATCTTCTGCATGTACTAAAGCACTACCTCCCCTCCCAGGGCCCGCTTAAAGACTTTGTGCATCATAACACCCTCCACGCGTTTCAGGACATGAAGTTTTACGATGCGATCTACAAGGCGTCGACAATTTTTGGGTACCAAACTACCCTATCGCTTTCCGAGTACAGAGACCTCTATAAGATTAAGCGAATCAAGCGCGACGTTTTGGTAAAGGTGATAAAGGACAAAAAAGGTAGTGCGAATTTTGAACAGTGGTATGATCGATCGCTTCACAAAGAGTACGATGAGGTCGTCGAACCTCGTATCGGAAGGCTGAGAAGCGAATGGAAACAAGCCTATCCTATAGATATAGATAACGCCGTGCAGCCGATTCTGTTCCGCATCATCTGTAGCTATATCGATCAAGGTATTGCTATTTCACCGTTTCCCTTTGAGGATAAAGGACTTCTCGCGGCCGTCCGCCACCTGGAGAATTATAGCCCGGTAAGCTTTTTTGCGACGCAAAGAGCTCGTAATCTCCTCCACGATAAGTCATGCTCGATAACGAAACTTCTGGGTATATTGGTGGGCGAAGGCAAGGAGGCGTACTTTGAGCAATACGTGTACGACCAGCAGTTTGCACATCGGGGATGGTCTGGCATCGTGTCGAGCCTCGAAGACAAGCCAGAATCACTTTTGTTTCCAAAGAATATTTCTTTAGAGGATATGATAATCCTTGAGCTTTTGCTGGAGATTGACGCGTTGACCGATCGCCTAGGGGGGGAGTGGCGGCCGCTTGGCTATCGCACCGCCCAAGCGCCAATGGACGTATTCGCAGACCAGCCGACAACGGAGTTGCAAGAGGTCATTAGAATATGGCAAGAGGCATTTGAATGGAG
>DATEFF010000099.1:0-4294 GCA_035280785.1 Saccharimonadales bacterium (SeqCode) | reverse complement strand
TGCGCGATAAAAAGGTACGTGGCATGTTCTTTGTGCAAGGCGACTGGAAAGAGCGGTCTCCAGAGCTTGTTGAGGCGATTGCCCGGGAAGGCCATGTCCTTGCCAACCACACATATTCTCACCAGGTTCTACGTGGTGCGTCCGAGGAACTTATCCGCTCCGAGATCGGCCGCGGCCTGCCAGGCCCATGGCTCCGACCGCCGCAGGGTCGCTACGACAAGAAAGTTCGAGCTATTGCTGCCAGCATGGGCTACGCCATCTGTTACTGGACAATCGACAGCCGCGACTGGACCGGGGCGAGCGCTGAAGAAATGCGCCACACCATCCTTAACGAGCTGCATCCTGGCGCGGTTGTACTGTTCCACCTGCACGGCGCGCACACCCGTGAGCTACTGCCGTCACTAATCGACGATATCCGCGGCCAGGGCTACCAGCTGACACCACCCAACGAAACATGGCCAGCGCCAACATTTGACAATCGAGGCAGCGTAGCCTAATCTTACGCCCAGCAATAAATTAACCCCTGTTTAACAGGGTATGAAACGAGCCAACGTGCACAAAATCAACCAACTCATTACTCGAGGAAAGCACCTGTTTGACACCGACAGCCTGTTCCGTAACTCAGTCTTTTTGATTGCAAGCACGGCCATCATGTCGGTCCTGGGTTTCCTGTTCTGGCTGAGCGTGGCGCACCTGTACACACCTGAGCAAATTGGTTCAGCATCGGCACTGATTGCCGCTACAACGCTTTTGGGCAATATGAGTTTGCTGGGGCTCGAATATAGCCTCATCCGATTCTTACCGAAGTCAAAGAACCAAAGCCGCGACATTAACGCAACAATAGGCTTTGTAGCCGCGGCTGCTGCCTTAGCCGGTATTGCGTATCTGTTTGTCAGTCCGCTCCTCAATATCCACATTTCGCACCTCGAGGACCCACTGCTACGCGTTGGGTTTGTGGTATTGATGATTGTCGTGAGTCTCAACAGCCTCACAGACGCCGTGTTCATCGCTAACAGGCGAGCAGAGCTGCACACCTTAACATATAGCGTGCTGGCGCTGGTGAAGCTCCTATTGCCTCTGGCACTGGTTCCGTTTGGATCGCTGGGCATTTTTGCAGGCTATGCCGTTGCAATGCTGTCGTCGCTGACGCTGACATTCTTCTTGATGCGGCGCCATGTTGGATACAAGCCGCAGAGTAAGCCAAACTGGAGCCTCCTGCGCCAAGTGCGCACCTACGCGGCCAACAACTACATCGGTCACATTCTGGCGAGCCTTAGCCCGCAGCTGATGCCACTAATCATCCTAAACGGCTTGGGCGCCGAGAAGGTTGCGTACTTTGCCATGGCCATCACCATTGCTAACTTCTTGTACGTTATTCCCGTCGCTATCTCACAGTCGCTTCTGGCCGAGAGCGCCGGCAGTCCAGAAGACAAGCGCGCTCACATCCGTGGTGCGGTCAAAATCTTGTCGCTCATCCTCGTCCCAGCTGTTACTATCGCCGTCCTCGCAGCGCCGTGGCTCCTTAATATCTTTGGCCATGAATACTCTGCCAACAGCACCACACTGTTCCAAATCTTGGCGTTTGCAACATTCTTTATCACCGTCAGCGAAGTCGGTAACGCGGTCCTCAACATCGAACACCGCAGTAGTGGTGTCGTTGCGTCGCAGCTGAGTTGCGTTGTTGTAACCTTGGTTGCGACAATCCTGTTGCTACCCCACGGCCTTGTGGGCGTTGGCATCGCATTAGTACTCGGCAATATCGCCTCCAACATTAGCCACCTCGTGTTCTTCACATTTGGCATCGGCAAAAAGAAAGAGCCTCTGGAAGAATCAGAAGCTCTGGCTCACGAGCGCGGCGAAGAAAACCGCCTCACGTAGTCGGCCTAGCGGTAAATCCGTACACCACCAGAGTTATACACCAGCGTCTTGTGCGTGTTGAGGAAGTAGAATGGCACGTTATAAAAGAGTAGTTCGCCGTCGTAATATACCGGCACCTGCCCAGTTGTGGTGTTGCCGCGGCTAAGATAGACGTAGCTGTCCTCGGGGATGGCACTCGGGACAAGCGTTGGCTCTGGGAAGATATTGGCGTAGGTTATCATGCGGCGGCGCGAGAACTCATCGGCGTAAACGCGCGACCCAGACGGAGCGTTAGCCGCCAACCACTTGTCCGCCTCAATCTCCTCTGGGTGAGTGTAGTAGGCCTGATAGTAGAAGCCCGAGTTACTAAACGCCAAAACTGGGCGGTAACCGCCAGTCAGTGTCGAAATAAAACCAGACAGAACCAAGAACAACGCGACAAGCACGCCGGCAACCATACGGAAGCGCAGCTCAAACTTAAACTTCACCTTGCCCAATACCCACACGGCGGCTGCAACGCCCGGCAGCGCCAGAATAACCAGGCCTTGCTGGATAACACGTGCCAAACCATAGTTAACTGCCTCAGACGGCAGCACGACCTGGATAACCACAACAACCAAGCAGGCGATACCCAGCAGGGGATATTGCAGCGGCAGACGCGTCGCCGTACGGCGAAAGACCATCAATACCAGGCCCACAGCCAGAAGAAGCGTCAACAAACCAACATAGCCCTGGCGGGCAAGGTCATAGACCTTTTGCAACAAATCGGCCGGCAAGTGGAGGGCACTTGCAAGAGGACTGAGCGGAGCGTTGCGCTCTGGCACTTCGATAGGCTCAAAGTCGGTGGACGTCGAGTCGGGGTAGTATTCGCTGGCGTCATATTGGCGAGTTTGATAGGCGTAGTCAGCGTACGTGTCAACGCTGGCTTCGGCTTTTTCGGCCGGGGCAGCTTGGCGCGGGGGCGCAGCATTTGGGTTAACGACGCGCACAACATCATTGCCAATGCCCTTAATAGTGTCGGCAATGTTGCCGGCCGTATGCGTTGCCAGGCCGCTCCATCCAATAATCATCAGCAGGACCATCGGCGCAATATAGGCAGGGAACAGCGTAAACGTCTTGGCCTGCAAGGCCTCAATCTTAAGGCGACGTGTCAGTGGGCGAATCACCCACAAACCAAAACCGAGCCCAGTCGCCACTATCAGAATGAGCGCCGTAATATAACTCGTTGAGTAGTGCGACAGGACCATACCGCCAAACAAGATGATCATCAGTGCATGCCGCGCAAAGGTAGACAGCCGCTTATCGAGCGCGACAAACAACGCCAGGGCAAAACAGAAGATTGCCACTTCCTGACGATTCAGCATCATAATGTCGGTCAAAAACGCCGGGAAAGTGACAAAGATTACCGCTGCCAAAAATGCCATCTTGCGCGGCACATAGGTGCGGAGGCCAGAGTACATAAGTGGCGCGATCAGCGCAAACAATAGCTGGAACCACAGCTTGAATAGATAGAGATCGGGCATGCCGCTGAGCTTTTGTAGGACCGTCGGCAGGATCGTGATGCTGAGGCAGGCCGTGTATGCATCCTGATAAAACTTCATATCCCACAGCGAGTGCAGCGTCGTGAGTTGGAAGACCTGAAACTCCTGCATTACATCGTGGCCGGTAACCTCCCAGCCGCGCATTGATGTGCCGAGCAAAATCGTCAGCGTCGCGCTGTATAGCGCCAGTGGATACAGGCTTTGCAGCTGCACACGCTTGGTCCATGACAGCCCAAATATAACAGCGCCAACCAAGCCGATCGCGCCCAGGGCGAGCCAATTCGGGCCGGAGTTATTGAGCATCGTTGCGCCAGCCACACCCAAGAAGGGGAGTAGCACTAGCAGAAGGCCGATCGTTACCGTCAGCCAAAACTCGCGCGACTTACTGCGCCAGAACGCGAGGGTAAGGTACTTCTTAAACCGCCGCAAATTCTGTGTCTTGCGGCGAAAAGCGGTCATAAACGTAAAGAACACGACAAACCCAGCAATTGCCGGGGCCATCGTTGTGGAAACCAGAGGTCGATCCATATGCGCTAACCACGGCAATACTTGGTTGAGTACAAGCCCAATAACCATCAGAGATATAAGACTGAGGCCAACAATATAGGCCAGGACTCGCGCCTTCATCTCGCCACGGATGTACCCAGCAATTGTGCGATACAGCACATACCCAGGCATAAGCGACAGGTACGCAAGCGAAAAGACGGTGCTGAAAGGATCAAAAGGAACATACAGAACCAAAGCCACCCACAATGCGGTTGTGAGCAATGGAAGTATCACTCGAAGTTGGAGACAGTTACGAGCGTATCGTTGTATGGACTTAACGAGCTTCATGCTTCCTTACATTATGCACGAAAAAGCCACGAACGAGACCAGCAATCACCATTGTCTCTTCG
>DATEFF010000098.1:0-15974 GCA_035280785.1 Saccharimonadales bacterium (SeqCode) | reverse complement strand
ACGCCACGCTGGCGTCCCAGATGATCTCGCCGCCCTTGCCCAGCTCCGGCGCCAGGTGCGCGAAGGCGGGCGGGACGGTGGGGACCAGGCGGCAGAGCGCCCACATGGCGATGAGGATGCCGACGAGCAGGAACGCCGTAGGCATCTTCTTGGCCGCCACGGCCGACAGCGCCAGGATGACGCCGATGAGCCCCGCGATGATGTTCCCGTACTGCCCCAGGTTGACGAAGTCGGGCTGGAGGATGTCCGGGAAAGCGATGAACAGTGACACGGCGGAGATGATGGACAGAACGATCGCGAGACCCTTCTTGCCCTTCGTGGCCAGTAGCGCGGCCAGAACTCCCGCCAGGGCAGCGATGACAATCGCCATACGTACCACCTCGATGGTGTTTTGCTCCGGCCGGGTTGCCATGAGCATTCGAATATTATACTACTTGTTAACTTATCTTAAAACATATAATTTCACAGAAAGCGAAAAGCCAGGAGTCGCGAGAGGGCACGTCGATGTGCCGTGGGGCGTCCGAAGACGCCACCGCTCTTACTATCCTGGCTTCGCCCGTTTGGCGCGCTTGCCTCCGAGGTTGCTGTGGGTTGTTGACTGACGTGCGCGGCGCGTTAGCGCCTCTGGGGGGTCTTGCCCTCCAGCTTGTCCATGGTGGCCTGGTAGTCGTGGTACAGCGTCGGTGCGAACATCAGGAAGGTGATGTCGCCGACGATCCAGATGGCCAGACCGAAGGCGTAGGCCGGGTTGGCGACCAGCTCGTCGATGAAGCCCGGGATGCCCAGGCCGAAGATGACGATCATGATGTGGACCACCGCGACGATGGACCAGATGACGGTCTGGAGCCGGCCGGCCCGTGCCTCGTCGTAGGCGGCCTTGGTCATCCGCTCGCGAGCGTTGGTCTGGAACCGGCCGTTGGGCAGGGTCCCGCCGTACAGGGCGGTGATGTCAAGCGTCGTAGTCATGTCAGGTGCTCCCTCGGGAAGTAAACGGTCAAGAAATGGGCGTACAAAGTATATTACCATTATTGTCTCAGAAAGTCAATATTAACATAAGGGCGAATATCCCTTTACGTCATGGGTAACTTTCGACGGAGATAAAGCAACTTGCTACAGAAAATGACTAAAAAGAGCAAAGCTAGTGGATACTAGCTTTGCTTCACCCTTAGCTTCAAGACAATAACCGCTGCTACTATAGCCAGTACGCCTCCACTCAGCAGTGCGGCTATATGATATTCCTGCACGAATGCGTTTTGGGCAGTGTGAAGTACAGAGGTGCTAAGAGGCTCTGGCAGTGATTGTACCGCCTTGGCCGCTGAGGCAAGCGTGTCCTGTACGCTATAAGCTACGCCTCCAGGAAGCTCCGAGGGTAGCGTCCCAAGTGCGTGGTGATACACGGCCGTCCCAATACTGCCGACAATTCCTATGCCAAGGGCAAAGCCGAACTCATTGCTGGTTTGTGATAGCGCCGCAGCCGCCCCAGCCTTCTCAGGCGGTGCGGTACCGATAACAATACCTGTGCCGAGCGTGACGAGCGGCCCTGCGCCCAAATTGAAAAGCGCAAAACCAATAATCAGCGGCGTAATGGTTCCGTCTACACGTGTCAGGCAAAGTATCAGCATCCCTACAATCGAGCAGCAAAGACCGAGTGCTATAAGGTATCGGGGTGCTACTTTTTGCGCCAAACGGGGGGAGGCCATAAACCCAACAATAGATGCGAGCATAGCTGGAATCATCCATAACCCCGCCTGCAACGGGGATAGGCCGGCTACAAGCTGCATAAATTGCGTCGTCAGCACCATGACGCCGCCAGGCAGCATGGTATTAACCAGCATGGCTGTCAGCATGATGGTAAATGCCGGCTTTTTAAACAGAGATAGGTCCAGAAGAGGATTGGCCAGCTTTGCCTGTTGGCGAATGAACCATATGCTACAGAATATTCCCACGGCTAATGCTAGGGCGGCCAGGGTGCTCCAGCCGTAGGCGGCCAACTCCTTAATGCCATACATAAGTGATAAGATTGCGGCCAGCGACAGCAGGACGCTGGGTATGTGCAGTTTTCCAGCGTGCGGATTTTTATACTCCGGCAAAAATTTTCGGCCCAGCACCAGGGCGAGCAACATCGGCGGCACGCCTACCAGGAAAACCGACCCCCACCAGAAATGCTGCAGCAAAAGGCCTCCCACAATCGGCCCCAAAATCGAACCGCCCATTAAGCAACTCAACCAGATGCCAATAGCGCGCGCATTTTCTTTGGGGTCGGCAAACATATGCCGAATAAGCGATAGCGCAGCCGGCGCTATCATAGCACCGGCTATACCAAGCAACGCTCTGGCAAGGATGAGCATACCGGTGCTCTGCGAAAACGCCACCAGAAGGGATGTGGCCGCGAAGGCCGCGCTGCCCATCATTAACACTTTACGCCGCCCGATGCGGTCACCCAGTGTACCCATGGTTATCATGAAGCCGGCCAACAAAAAGCCATATATGTCGGTGATCCAAAGCAACTGCGTAGCGCTGGCATGCAGGTCGGTAGCAATCTTGGGCAGCGCCAAAAGCACGACGAACAAATCAACAGCGACTACGAGCGAGGTAAGCCCAAGTATACCAAGCCCGGCCCACTCTTTATTAGTAGCTTTTTGTGATGCCATGAAGGTCTACGCCTCAACGAACTTTTTGAGGTTATCAAGGGTGAAGTTCCAGCCCTCGGCGGCCATTTCTGGCTTAAAGTCCGGGTTGTCGGCTGGGAAGGGCTCGGTAATGCGGTAGGTAAGAATGACCTTGGTTTTACTGCCTTGCGGCACAAGTTCATAGGTTACATATGCGTCACCTGGATAGCCTCTATAACGCCAGCTGTAGGTAAGTTTTTTTTCTGCCTCGGCCTCGGTGACCTGGCACACATGCTCATATTCGTGCCCCTCAGGACCAAGCATAAAACGCGTCTCAAAACCTATCTCAGGCTTGAAATCAGGAAAGAACGGCAGCCATTGCTTGAGTGTTGCGATGTCGGTAAGCGCTTTCCAGACTTGATCAGCAGGCGCGTCCATAAGCCGCTCTATGACGAATGGGTTAGTAATTTCTGACATTTATATCTCCTTTTGGTTACGTTTATTTTCTTGCAAAGCATGCTCTAGCGCATCCAGGTGGCTGTTCCATTCGCGCTGCATGCGAGCCAGCCAAAGCTGCATTTCTTGCAGCCCCGTTTGGTCGACCGTGTATAGCCGTTTTTGAGCTTCCGCCCGGACATGCACGAGTTTGGCTTGCTTTAAAATACGCAAATGTTGCGAGATAGTAGGTGCTTTAAAGGTAAACTGCCGCGCGATTTCGCCCACGCTTCTCTCACCCTGGGCAATCAACTCAAATATTTTGAGACGTGTCGGATCGGCCAAGGCGATAAATGGATTCATATTGCAACTATAAGTTATTGACTTAATTAGGTCAATGCCTAAGTAAATACTATCCTGGTTTCTGGGGACAGGCCAACTCCGCCTTGCTTCGCAAAGCTGAGTTACTAAATATCCTTTAACCCAAACACTTCCAATGGCTTCCCAATCATCTGCCACACCTCGTCATCTTCTGGCGTGGTGTTTGTGAGCGCCTGTAGTGTTGTGTAGCAAAACCGTGGCGTTTCGTCTTCGTCTACTGCTTGAGCCAGCTTTTTACGAATACGTTTGAGCAGACTGGTGGATTCGCAAACGAGCAGTACGCCGCGCAGCTTTGAGTTAGTCGCATCTTCCCATTCCCTGGCTTCGACGTAATCAATGTACTTTTGTAATCGCCGCACATGCACAAAGAATGGCGTATCGTCGTCCAAGTAGTTCAAAAAGAAGCACCGTTCGCGGGGTCGTATGCCTTCCGGCAAAATGGTTAAGTAAGTATCAGGCTTTGGCTGCGGGAAGTAATCATACTTGTCGAAATTGAGCTGGTCTTTCGTCCAGAGCTTCAGGCTTGTGCCATGTGTGGCTCGTAGCTTGTCGTAGATGGTGAATACTGCGAGCTTGCGGTCAATGAACTCATTGGAGGCCTCTTTGTCCTTGTAGGCGTTTCGCAGAGTTTTGTCGGATAGTTCTTTGCCGGTAACTTTGTGCTGCCGTCTGAGTGCCTTAAATGCTTTTGGCAGTAGGTAGTATGTTGCTGGCTTGCCGTCCAGCTTATAGCTGCTGTCGTAGTTCTTGCCAATATATCCCTGACTTACTAATGCTTCTAACCTTGTATGAATATACCTACCATCTTTTAAATCTAAACTTCTTGCTAATAAGTCGGTAGTACCAAATCTAAATCGATACAATAATTTTAAGACTGCTAGTTGTTTACTCGTAGGATTCTTGCTTGTTCGAGTTACTGTATTTACTGGCATATGGGTAAGTAATAGTTTCTGTATATAGTATATATAAAAGGAAGAAGAAAAGAAAAAGTGATTAACAGATAAAGATATGCTCGAAAAGGGTATCTTCGGTTACGATAATCTAGTCCATATATACCTGTAATTATCTTATGTTAGGTTTCTGCTTAGGAGAATATTCTAACGCCTGTAACAGATACAATCTACTGACACTTATTACGGATAAGGGCAAACATTCTAAAATATAGATATGCCTGATAAATCTGACGAAGAAATCCGAAAAAGTATCAAGAAGTACGAGGAGTCGCTACCTGACTCCGAGCGTAACCCCAATGTTCAAAAAGATGTTGAGGAGACTATTGAACGCGCCGCACAGCCGCTTCCATCAAAGCAGGAAAAGCAGCCACGTCGCGATGATTATACCGATACACAAACTCGTTCACGTAATACTGAAGATACTTCGGACTAACGCAGTGGTATGTTCCGTCTAGGGAGCGTTTGAGCTGACCCCAAAAGCCTTCAATAGTGTTGGTGTGGACGCCGGATCTTACATACTCTAGCTTGCTGTGGTTGACGAATGCGTGGGCGAAGTCTCGTTTAACTCGCGAGTAAATACGGCTGTCATCTGTATGCAAGATTGAACCGGCTTCAATATTAGCTCGAAGGAACGGCAGCGTCACGGTTGCATCTGCTTGTTTTGTGGTAAAGGCTTTGACTTGGCCGATACCTTTCTTCTTTTCAACAATCCCGACTACAGCGGTCTTATTATTAAACTTCCGATCAAGTTTAGCCTTACCACCGATATATGTTTCATCAGCTTCGACGATGCCGGACAGTATGCTGCCGTTTTGCTGCATCATGAGACGAATTTGTTTTGCCATGCGCCAAGCAGTTTTGTAGGTAACGCCGAGATGTCGTTCTATTTCTTTGGCACTGACGCCGTTCTTACCGACGCCGAATAGATAGATGGCATAGAACCACTTCTTGAGCGGGGTATCGGACTTGTGAAAGATAGTGTTAGCCAGTGGACTTAGTTGGTAGCCGCAGTCGTTACACTCATAGCATTTGCGGTTCCGCACACGGTAGTATCTAGGGCTAACTACGCCGCACTTCGGGCAGGCTTTTAGTTCGCCATATTGCTTTTGAAACATGTAGTCCAGGCAAGCGTCATCGTCAGGAAATTGTTGGTGCAGGGTGTCGATGGTGTAGCGTGGAGCCTTCATTACTCTAAGTGTATCTCATATGTTCCATGACGTCAAGGGATACTCGCGAACATAAGCACTCGTAACAGGGGTAGTAAGGCGCTATAATAAGTATTGTCAGCACAGGCACTCAGCGAGGAGTGATTAGCGATGAAAGTCGTGGTTTACGGAGTGGGCGAGGCGCCGCGAGGGGTGCGCAGTGTTCAGACGGCCCAGGTGGAGACCGAGGAGGAGCTGTACGGCCTGATGCACGAACTCTCTGGCGGGGAGTTCGCCCTGGTCATCCTGGCCTCCGCGAGCGAGCGCGTCGCACTGGACGCCGCCCGGATCGCCAGTCCCAAGCCCAAGGTCGTTCTGGCCAAGGGCGGTGCGCTCCAAGAGGTCGTGAGCCCGGGCACCTACCGTCCCTACGCCATGACCTGCTGATGGTGGCCTCCGGCCCCGCACGCCCGATTCTGGGCATGCGGGCCGGAGGTCAAGGCAACAAACTGATCTTATAGAAACCGTCCGTGGTTATGTTGTATACTTAAGCGAGATGATTCTCAACAAACTTAAGGCAGCGCTGCCAGGTTCCTCCAGTGGTGACCAACACCTCGTAGCGTTGGATATTGGTACTGAATATGTCAAAGCACTCATCGCTCGGGTAGAAGGCGACGAGTTGAAGATTATTGGCGTTGGCCGCGCACATCAGGAACTCAGCGACATGCACTCTGGTGCGATTGCCGATATTGCCGGTGTTGTCCGTAATTGCGAGATGGCGCTCAGCGACGCCGAGGAGCAAGCTGGCGTCCAGGCCAAGCGCGCTGTTATTGGTATTGCTGGCGAGCTCGTGAAGGGTGTTACGCAGACTATCCGCTACAAGCGACCTCAGCCAGACAAGCCGCTGGACATGGCCGAGATGGAATTTATTATCGAGAAGGTCCAAGAGCGTGCTCAGATTCGCGCCCAAAAGGAAATTGCCTGGGAGACCGGCAATGCTGATGTTGAGATCAAGCTGGTTAACAGCGCGATCGTCAGCATTCACATCGATGGCTACAAGATTAGCAACCCGATTGGATTCCAGGGTAAGGACGTGGCGATCCAGATCTACACGGCGTTTGCGCCAATGGTGCACATTGGGGCGCTGGAGCGAACCGCCAGCGAACTCGACCTCGACCTGCTGGCCGTTGCAGCCGAACCTTTTGCTGTTAGTCGATCTGTTTTGGGCGTCGACGCTAGTAGTAACTTTACAGCTATTTTGGCTGACATCGGTGGCGGTACGACCGACATCGCAGTCGTGAATGACGGCGGCGTCGAAGGAACCAAGATGTTTGGCATCGGTGGGCGTAGCTTTACCAAGACAATCGCCGCCGAGCTGGATGTGTCATTTACAGACGCCGAGAAGCTCAAGTTGTCCATCGACGAAGCCAACCTCAAGCCAGATATCAAGAAGGGTCTCACGACCGCCCTTGATAAGACGCTCGAAGTCTGGCTCAACGGTGTCGAGCTTGCCCTGGGCGAGTTTGACGCAATTGATCACCTGCCCAACCGCATCTTCCTCTGTGGCGGTGGCGCGAGCCTTAGCAAGCTTATCGAGGCTCTGGAGGAGCAAGACTGGCACAAAAACCTGCCATTTACCAAAAAGCCGACGGTCCAACGCATCCAGCCAAGCCAAGTTGCTGGTATAACAGATACGACTGGTGATGTAACAGATCACACCTTCATTACGCCAATGGGCCTGCTGCGAGTCGGATATGATACGATTGTAGGCAGTACAGGCGGCGATGGCCTAAAAGACAAATTTAATCGAATCCTCAGTCAGTAAAACTCATGAAAAAAGATGTAATCTACATCGACATCGAAGACGATATCACCAGCATTATCGGTAAGGTAAAAGAAGCTGGCGCAAAAATCGTCGCACTTGTTCCTCCAAAGCGAATTGGTGTGCTTCAGAGCGCCGTTAACCTCAAGTTGTTGACTAAAAGCGCGACAGAGAACGATAAGCGTGTCGTATTGATCACGAGCGATCACTCGCTGACTGCACTCGCTGCTGGCCTCAAGATCCCTGTTGCCAAGAATCTTCAGTCGCGTCCAGAAATTCCAGAGATGGACGCTCCAGAAGTTGCCGACGAAGAAGTGATCAACGGTGAAGACTTGCCAGTAGGCGAGTTGGCTGCGGCCGCAGGTGTTGCAGAAGTCGCGGACAAAGCAAAGCCTGCCTCTGTCTCGGCAGCCGACGATATTAGCTCGCAGATCGACCTCCGCACTATGAACAAACCGAGCGGCGCTGCGGGCGCTGGCGCTGTCGCCAAAAAGCCGGGCAAAGACATGAAGTCGCTGATTAAGGTGCCAAACTTTAATTCGTTCCGCAAAAAATTCTTCATTATCGGCGGTGGCGCGGTGGCGCTTATCGTGTTGTTGTGGTGGATGTTCGCGATTGCGCCACGAGCAACGGTTACAATTAGCGCTAAAACTACCTCTGTTAGTATCGACCAGACGTTAAGTCTTGACCCTAAGCTGGCTGCCAGCAAGGCAACTGAGCTTCAGTTTAAGGCCAACCCACAGCAGCTCAAAAAGTCCGTTTCGGCTGACTTCACCGCCACAGGCACAAAAGACATTGGCAACAAAGCGACAGGCAGTGTTACGATCACCAACTCATTCGACAGCGACGCTAAGTCTGTCCCGGCTGGCACAATCTTTACGGGTGCAAGCGGTCACAAGTTTGCCAGTTCCGCAGCCGTTACCGTCCCTGGCGCCAGCGTCTCGGGCGGTAGTATCCATCCCGGTCAAGCAAGCGTACAGGTCCAGGCGACCGACATTGGCAACGAATATAACGTTCCAGCTCAGACCTACAGCGTAACTGGCTACGCATCGCTCAATGCTAGCGGGTCGGCCATGAGCGGTGGCGACAAGCAGACCGTCACGGTCGTCTCCCAGGCAGACGTCGACAAAGCAAAGACGCAACTTGCAGCCCAAGACAACAACGCCGCAAAAGATCAGTTGAAGAAGCAATTCAATGGCGAATACATCATCATTGACGAGAGCTTCACGGTTGACCAGGGCAGTCCATCGGTCAGCCCGAACGTTGACGAACAGGCCAAGCAGGCTAAATTGACCGTCGAAACAACCTACACACTCCTGGGTCTAGCCCGCAAGGACGTGAACGAAATGCTGAATTCTGCGCTCAAGTCTGCACTAGACACCAAGCCAAACCAAAGTATCTTTAGCAACGGCAGTAACTCCATTGCCTTCGGTAACTTCCAGAAGTTTGATAACGGTACGTACTCTGCTCGTCTGAGCACAACCGGCTACATCGGCAGCAAGATCGACACCGACGCACTGGCCAAGCAAGTTGCTGGAAAGCGTTACGGCGAGATCCAGGCTATCGTGAATCAGATTCCAAATGTTGAGAATGTTGACATCAAGTTTTCGCCCTTCTGGGTGAACGGTGCGCCGAACGACCCTAAAAAGGTAGACATAAAATTCTCGATTAAAAATGACGGAAAGTAAACGCGTACTCCTCGGCCTCGATGTGGGTGAGCGACGCATTGGCGTGGCTATCGGTGATAGTATCGGACGATTGTCTTCGCCGCTCACGACCCTCGACGTTGACGGACTAGAGTTGGTTCGGCTGCAACGCTTAATGCTCGAGAACGAAGTTACCGATGTTGTTGTTGGCCTGCCACGCAATATGTCGGGCGAAGAGACCGCACAGACCGAATCGATCCGGCAGTTTGTTGCCCGTAGGCTTGAAGGGCTTACCCAGTCGGTTCATTTTCAGGATGAATCGCTGACCTCTGTAAAAGCCGAGCAAGAACTGACAAATCGTAAAAAACCATTCGCAAAAGGTGACGTTGACGCCCTGGCTGCGACGTACATTTTAGATGATTACATGGAGGCAACTTATGGACATTAAGCCACTACGACCGTTTAAGAGGCAGGGTAACGGCAAGCCTCCAATCCCGCCCAAGCGACCTCAGCCACAAAAGCCTCAACCTCGCCAATCCTCGGCAACGACCGCTGAAGGCGAACCTTTAAACGTCCCTGAAGAGTTGCTCGAAGCTGGGCACAAGACGCCTTTAATCCTGGCCAAAAACCCTCCTAAGTCACGTAAGAAGTGGTGGATTTTGGGTATTTTGGGCGCGCTGTTGCTGGTGATTGTCGCGGCGATTATTGCTGGTTTTGCATGGTACAACGACGCCTTGCTGCCGCGATCAAGCGAAGACCGTCGTATCCGTATTGTGATTGAGCAAGGTGCGACTCCAGAACAGATCGCCGACGAGCTCGAGCAAAAAGAAGTTATCAAAAGCAGTTTTGCGTTCCAGCTACTGATGCGCCAGAGTGGCGACCGCGATAAGCTTCAGGCCGGTGTGTTCCTCTTTACTCCTAAGCAGCCTGCCCGAGAGATCTTGACCTGGTTGGTCGAGGGCAAGGTCGACACGTTTAATGTCACCATTTTGCCCGGCCAGACACTGGTTGGTATCAAGAAGAATTTGATAAAGGATGGATTTGCTGAAGCAGATATTGATGCAGCCTTCACAAAAAAATACGACCACGCATTGCTCGCGAGCAAGCCGGATGGTGTAAACCTCGATGGTTATATTTACCCCGATACCTATCAGATCAGCTCGGACACAACCGCCGAGCAGCTCTTGGTGCGCACATTTGACGAATTCTACGCCAAGATTCAAGAGAAAGGCCTGCAACCACAGCTTGCCGCAAAGGGCTTTAACCTGCACCAGGGCATCACGCTAGCATCAATAATCCAGAGGGAGACGTCGACCTATTCTGACCAGCGCCAGGTTGCGCAGGTGTTCGAGAAGCGTCTCAAAGATGGAATGCAGCTTGGGTCTGACGTAACGTTTATGTACGCGGCTGAACTTTTGGGCCAACAAGAGGCCATTAATATCGACTCGCCGTACAACACACGTCGTTATACAGGATTGCCTCCTGGGGCAATTGCCAACTTCAACATTACGGCCTTGACGGCGGTTGCTGACCCCGCGCCAGGTGACTACTTGTTCTTTGTAGCGGGTGACGACGGTACGACCTACTTTGCTCGAACAGAGGCCGAACACCAGTCAAATATCGACCGATATTGTACGAAACTTTGCGCCGAATAACAGGGGTAGACATACGTCCTAACGTATTGACACTTATGTCAAGCTTGGGTACAATAAACATGTACGCTCGGGTGGGTAAAACGCCCCTAAAGTAAGTGTTTTACGTACATCAGTGTTCTTCCCAAGTCGTGTCGCACGAGATGCTATAATACATACACAGTTAGCAACTCAAGGTCGACACATCTCTGTTCCAACACAAACATTGGAAGAAAGACACGAACGGAAGTAAATTCGCTTGGAAACAAGCGATAATGGAGACGCATATTAGTAACAATATTGCTCTGGGCCAGGCTCAACAACGTGCCTCGGTATCCCAAACCAGTCCAAAACTAACAGAGATTGCTACTAAAAATGCAGCGAGACTTCGTGCTCGCACTAAAAAGTTGAATTTCGCCCTGGTTACGTCTCAAGTTGTGGTCGTAGCCTTTATCATTGCCATCGTAGCCATTGGTTATCGCGCACCTGTTGAAGCATCGCAGACGGCTGGAGCTCAGTCGATTCTCGAGCAAGACAAGCCAAGCGTTGACCAGGTGGCGGCTGCTGATGTGGCCGCTTCTGTTGCCGAGAGCACCAACATGTTGGTGAGCGCTCAGGTGGCAAGCTTGGCTATTTCCCTCAATAGCAAGACAGAGCTAGCCCAGACCGACAACAGCTTCATTAGCAAGCCTCAGATCGTCAGCCAGACCACTGGCCGCAAGGGTGTAACGAGCTATGTAACCAAGGAAGGTGACAACGTTAAGTCTGTCGCTGCCGCATTTGGTGTCTCAGAAGACACCGTCCGTTGGGCAAATAACCTAACATCTGACTCGCTGAAGGCTGGTACCAAACTGACCATTCCTAGCGTAACTGGTGTTGTCTATACCGTTAAAAGCGGTGACGATGCCGGTAAGCTGGCCGAAAAGTACCAGGCCGACAAGGAGCGTATTATTACCTTTAACGACGCTGAACTCTCCGGCCTGAAGGTCGGCTCGCAGATCATCATCCCAGATGGTGTCCTGCCAGAGAACGAGCGTCCTGGTTATGTTGCTCCACGTAGCTACTCAAGTAGCTCGAGCAGTGTCACCTCTACATCTGTCAGTTCGACATTCGTAGCTGGTAACGGTTACGCCTACGGTTACTGTACATACTACGCATACAACCGCCGTGCCGAGATCGGTCGTCCGATCAGTGGTAACTGGGGTAACGCTGTGAGCTGGTCGGCGATGGCCCGTGCTCAGGGCTTCCGCGTAGACCACACGCCTGAAGCTGGCGCCGTCATTCAGAACGGTGGTGGTTGGGGTGGTTACGGCCACGTTGGTATCGTCGAGCGCGTCAACGCCGATGGTAGCCTGCTGGTGTCGGACATGAACTACGCTGGTTGGAATGTTATCTCAACCCGTACGGTCCCTGCCTCGTCTGTTGGCAGCTACAACTACATCCATTAGTAGCACATTTGTAAAATAGAAAACCGCCTCTGTCAATCTGAGGCGGTTTTCTGTATAATGGGGCGTAACGTATGTTTGTAGATAAAGTTGAAGTATTGGTACGAGCAGGTAACGGCGGCAATGGCTCCGTTAGTTTTCGTAAGGAAAAATACATCGACCGAGGCGGCCCTGACGGTGGTGACGGCGGGCGCGGTGGCAATGTTGTGTTTGTGGGCGATCAGAACCTCAACACGCTTTTGGGTTTCCGCTACAAGCAAGAACTCGACGCTGAGCACGGTCAAGCCGGCTCCAAGCGTAACAAGCGCGGCAAGAGCGGCGACGACCTGTTGGTTAAAGTACCGGTTGGTACGCAGGTCTATCTGGAAGGCAAGCTAGTTGCCGACCTGACCGAAATTGGTCAGCGATCTATCGTTGCTCGCGGTGGCGATGGTGGTTTTGGCAACGCCCACTTTAAGTCGTCGACTCGCCAGGCGCCAAAGGTTGCAGAGCTCGGCGAAAGAGGTGAAGAGTTTACCTTGATCCTCGAGTTGAAGCTCCTGGCCGACGTTGGCTTGGTTGGTTTACCGAATGCGGGTAAGTCGACATTCCTGTCTGTTGTAACAAACGCGCGACCAGAGATCGCTGATTATCCGTTTACGACCCTCACGCCTAACCTTGGTGTAGCCGACGTTGACAGTTCTTCTCTGCTAATTGCTGACATCCCTGGTCTTATTGAAGGCGCCAGCGAAGGTAAGGGCCTTGGCGATGCATTCCTGCGCCACGTTGAGCGCACCGCTGTTTTGCTGCACTTGGTGGACATTTATGACGACAATGTCGCCGAGAACTTTACGACTATCCAGAACGAGCTGGCTGCCTACAGTCCCGAACTGGCCAAGCGTCCGCTGATTGTTGCCCTTACCAAGATTGAGGGCCTCCCAGAGGACGGCGTCGAACAGAAGAAGGCCGAACTGGCCAAGGTGCTACCTGAAGGCACTCAGTTATTTGCTATTTCCTCATCAGCACATGCCGGCTTGACTGATCTGTTACGCGCACTAGATGTAGAGGTCAAGCGTGTTCGCGCGCAGAAGCTCGAAGCTGCTGAAGCACAAGAGGAAGCGACTGGCATTCCAGTTATTAGTCTCGACGACACCCAGAAGCGTGATTCGTGGAAGGTGACACATGACGGTGGCCGATTTGTAGTAAGCGGACAGAAAATTGAGAAGTTTGCTGCTCGCACTAACTTTGATAGCGAACCAGGTCGCCGACGCCTGTGGGATATCATGAGCAAAATGGGCATTATGCATGAGCTCGAGCGCCAAGGTCTTACCGAGGGCAACACTGTCGCAATCGGTCGCTCTGGTACGCACACCATGACTTTTGGTGACTAACTCTTTAGCTCACCTGAACTTATACTTGCAAAAACTTCATAAATATGTAGAATTATAAGGTTGTCGCCGTGTGAGCGACTTCATCGAGAGGGGTTTACACCATGCCTCAGCACCGTGAGGTGCCTGCCAACGCGCAGGCCATGCACGACCGTCTGGCGACCCTGGGGGTCGTGACGCGTGTCCACCGGATCCTGATGGATCGGGACACGACGCACAACGTCACCGACCTGGTCTGCTGGGTGGAGCGCGACGGGGCCGACCTCCGGGTCAAGGCCGCGTACACGCACCACCGCAAGCACCTGGTCAGCGGCCAGCCGACCAACAAGCACGTCGACTACGCCCGGTTCCGCGTCGCGCGCGGCACCGCCTTCGGCCCGATGGGGTCCCCGGCGCTGCCCAACGACGTGATCGCGCAGGTCGAGGCGATCCTCCCGGCGTAAGTCCCAGCACCTCTGGGGCGCGCCACTGCCGGTGGCGGGTAGGGACTCAGTTCCCAGCCCGCCACCGGCGCACCGCAAAAACTCTTGCATTATGAACTTATTTCTTGTAAAATAGCTTTTGTTAACCGATTGGGCAGCAATGCACATCGGTGTTTTTTAACAAGCTAGATAGATAATTTGGCAGGGCTTACGAACGGCGCACGCATGATGCGCCGCTGGTAAGCCCCGCCAAATCGAATGATCGGCTCGGCCAACCGACGAGGCAGCCGACATGTGCGGGAATCAACACCCTATCGGGAGTGGTAATGCGACAACCCTAGGACTTCACCCTCTCACCGAGAGAGCCTCTGCAAGAGTAGTAACGAGACCTTCAAGGAGCATCCGAGATGCGAAGTCCGAGGCCCTACGGGGCGCCCACCACCAACCACAGGCTCTGACCGCCGGCGCGACCGCCGCGACCTGGCCCGACACCAACGCCACTGCCCACGCGGGGCACATGGCGGCCGTGGTCTCGGTCCAGTTACTGAGTTCCACCGTGCAGCGAGCCGCTGCGGGTGAGCTCTGGCTCCAACCGCTTCCAGCGACTGGAACGGACAACCGAACATGGTACGCCCCCGCCGCCGTCCGCGACTCAGGACGGCGACGTGGAATCAGGGGACAGACGACGGACCTCCGCCACAGAGCGGGCACGCGATCCGTGCGCATCGGACATCCGACCCCGACCACGAGTCGATCGACGACGGACCCCCGGGCAACACGCCCGGGGGCTCCGCCCAATCTATCTAGCTTGGTTTTCATGAACTTATCGCAAAGGCGCCCAAGCGGGCGTTTTTGTTTTGCAGGGGTAGCTGCGTTACACTAGTGGAGTGAAACCGACATTCTTTTTCTACGACCTCGAAACCTCTGGATTTGACCCGAAGCGCCAGCGCATCATGCAGTTTGCTGGTCAGCGAACCGACATGGACATGAATCCGATTGGCGACCCTATAAACATTCTGGTGGCTCTGAGTGACGAAGTTCTGCCTGATCCGGCGGCTGTTGTGCTGACGGGCATTACGCCGCAGAAAACGCTCGAGGAGGGCTACAGCGAGGCGGATTTCTTGCGTTTGCTGCACGAGCAAGTACTGACGCCGGGCACGATCATCCTGGGCTTTAACAGTGTCCGTTTTGACGATGAATTTATGCGTTACACGTTGTATCGTAACTTTTATGACCCTTACGAATGGGCCTGGAAGGAAGACCGCTCGCGCTGGGACATGTTGGACGTTGTGCGCATGACTCGCGCTTTGCGACCAGACGGCATTGAATGGCCGTTCGACGAAAACGGCCAGCCCATGAATCGCCTCGAGAAATTATCGGCCATCAACGGCCTCGACCACGAGCAAGCGCACGACGCGCTCAGTGACGTTGTGGCGCTGATAGGCGTAGCCAAACTTATCAAGACAAAGCAGCCGCGTATCTTTGACCACTTGCTCAAGATGCGTGACAAAAAGGAAGTCGCAAAGATCGTAAACCTGGACGACCCCAAACCGTTTGTATATGCATCTGGTCGCTACCCGAAGGATGTTCTGCATACGACCGTTGCGCTGCCAATAGGTCCAGGCAGCAACCCTGGCTCAATGTTGGTGTACGACCTGCGCTCTGACCCAACTCAGTGGGTGGGCAAAACGGTGGATGACCTCAAAGCAATTCGATTTGCAAAGTGGGAAGACCGCCAGAAGCCTGGCTTCGTGTCGCTGCCGGTCAAGGAATTGGCGCTCAACAAGTGCCCGGCCGTTGCGCCACTCGGCGTTTTGGACGGGCCAACGCAGGAACGAATTAAACTTGATGTTGCCACAGTCGAAAAGCACTTATCTGCGCTGCGCACAGCTGGAATATTAGATACAATGCGCGCTGTCTTCACTCGTGACGGTGCCTTCCCCAAAGCTAAAGACGTCGATGCTGCGCTATACGACGGCTTTGTGAATGAGCGCGACAAGCCAAAGATGAGTGCTGTCCGAGCCGCTGACCGTACGACCTTGGCGGACTTTAACCCTGGTTTTGCCGACGAACGTCTCCAGGCATTGCTTGTTCGCTACAAAGCTCGCAACTACGCAC
>DATEFF010000097.1:0-2204 GCA_035280785.1 Saccharimonadales bacterium (SeqCode) | reverse complement strand
GAACACGTCAGATCTCCACCCGACTTGCTCCGAGTAGTGCTCCGTGAGCGTCCGGTGGTCCAGTGCCAGCACCAGACTTGTGCATAACAGCAAAGTGTGAGTACGGACTGCCATCATGCACCATTCTAACCGGGGTCTCGGCTTCTTTCCCAGGGTTTCCGCCAATTTCGTTCTGCCGGATCGACGCCCACGATACACGATACCCTTTAGTAGCGAGGCGATTCTCCAACCTGTTGCGTTGGCCCTTTCTCTGTTGGGACGCAGGGACTGGCCGACTCGATGGAAACGAACTGCGCTTCGCGCGTTTCACCTGGACTGAAGCCATGCGCATATGAGCCACTCGGTCGAGCACGTCAGACCGTCTCGCATGCCGCACTTGAGCCCCAGCTCTTAGGACCAGCGGCCGGAATTGACGGGATGACACGAATGCGTCCGCAACGCGCTGCTCCCTCCATCCAACCACCTCCTCCATCCAACCACCTGACCCAAGTCCTGGGGCTCTCCGTCGCGGTCGGCGTCGCCTATTTCCTCGCGGCCCGGCTTGGCTTGCTCCTTCGGACTGAGGTAGGACCGGCCGCCTCTTACCCGGCCGCGGGCGTAGCGATCGGTGCGACTATAATATTCGGACGGAATCTCCGCTCGGCGATCGCTGCTGCAATAGCCATCGCGACGGTTGCAGCTGGTGTCACAATTGGCAGGAGCCCTTGGCTCTCCGCCGCTTTTGGCCTTATCAACGCAGGTCAAGCCCTCCTCACGGTCTACTTAATTGAACGCTGGTTCGATCGCCCATTCGCCTTTGACAGCGTGCGCCACGTGTTCCGTTTTATGGCCGCCGCCGGTTTCGGAGTTGCAGTCGGCGGCGTTGGCGGTGCTGCGGCGATGACCCTGCTCGCCGCGGCGCCCTTTTGGGGGGTGTGGCAGGCGCGGTTCTTGTCGGGCGCGGTCGGAATTGTGGTGGTCGCACCGCTGTTGATCGGGCTCGCTCAGCTGTGGCGCGAACGACCGTCCCGAGGCGAATGGATCGAGGGCGTAAGTGTGCTCCCCCTTCTGGGCTTCGCCAGTTTCTATACCGTGACCGGCCCGGCCGACTCTTGGGTTACATTTAGCCCGAGCGCCCTTGTGCTGCCGTTCCTGTTGTGGCTGACAGCCCGCTGCCCACCGCCTTTTGCGATAGCGGGGGCCTTCATCGCGTCCTTTGCCGTCTTGCTCGCGATAACCTTTGGCGTGGGGCGCTTTGGTGATGCCGGTGTCCCGATCACTGAGCGCATAACAGGTGCCCAAGCGGAGATGACGATCGTCACACTTGCCACTCTTGTATTGACGGCCTTGTTCAATGAGAGGCGACGCAACGAAGCCGAACTCAAGCGGGCTGAGGAACACCAACGCATGCTGGTTGCGGAACTCAACCATCGTGTAAAAAACGTTCTGGCCACGGTTGCCGCCGTCGCTTCGCGCACGCAGGACACGAACCTCTCAGCTGCGGACTTCGCCGCTAAGCTCGCCGGCCGCATTCAATCGATGGCAACTACGCACGACCTCATAAGCCGCCGAGAGTGGCATGGCATATCGGTGCGAGAGCTCGTGCAGCGCGAACTCGCGCCCTACATGGCCAAGAACAATGCCGATCTCCACGGTCCTGATCTGATGCTGAGCCCGCACGCCGGCCAGGCGGTGTCCATGGTACTGCATGAGTTGACGACCAACGCGGCCAAGCATGGTGCGCTCTCCACCGATGACGGCCGGGTTTCCGTGCGGTGGAACCGTGCACAGAACGCGAATGCTGGTCTTTGCATCGAATGGCAGGAAAGCGGCGGCCCTGCCGTCCAGTCCCAGCGAGAGTCTGGTTATGGAACAGAGGTTATTCGCAATCTTATCCCCTATGAAATAGGTGGCACTATTAACCTTGTATTTGCGTCGGAGGGGTTACGCTGCGTAATCAACATTCCAGACCTAGGTGGGTGAGGATCGCTCGGGATGGGAACGGGCAGTTGTTGATCTCGACCAAACGCGAGCAAAGACAGCATCTGCATCTCGCATATAGGGGAACTGCGAAACGCGGGCCGGAAGGAGTTGAAAGTCGGTCACAACTGATGCCTGACCGCAACTTGTTCCGTTGTGGGTCATCTTCGTCATTGCCGCTTCGGCAGCTTTCGGAGTGAACCTGCCGCTGGATCAACACGCTACGGCAGCCTTGTGCCAATACC
>DATEFF010000096.1:0-7511 GCA_035280785.1 Saccharimonadales bacterium (SeqCode) | reverse complement strand
AGATATCGCTGGACGCGAAGCGTACATTAACCTGGCGCGTAGTCCGCTCAACTCGGACAATAGCGTGAGCCTGGCAAAGGATAAATATGTCGCACGTCTGATACTTCAGCGTCATGGCATCCCTAATATTCCTTTTGCTCGGCCGATCAACCACGACGAAGCCGATGCTTTCCTGGCGCGACACCAGCAAATTATAGCCAAGCCTGTGGCTGGCGCCGGTGCGTGTGATATTCATCTCGTGACGCAGCCCGAACAACTCCACGCGCTGGACATTACTGAATATATCCTCGAGAAATACATAGCCGGCCAGGAGATGCGCTATCTGGTGCTGAATGGCGCCGTTATTGGCGTGCACCGCAGCGACTATGGTACGTCTGTCGAAGCGACACGCGACCTCGAGCGAATTTCGTATCCCGCCTCTGAGTGGGACGAAGCTCTTGTGGAATCATCATTGCAGATTACGGAAATTATGGGATTGAACTTTGGCGCCGTTGACTACCTTATTGACGACACTGGCTGCGCACACGTGCTTGAGGTGAACACCATGCCTGGCCTTAAGTGGTTCCATGCACCAACCTCTGGCCCGATCGTCGATGCAGCTGGACTGTTTATGGAAGCGCTCGTAGCCGAAGAACGTCGGCTTAACTCCCCCGCCCTAGTTGAGGAAGGCTAACCTATGTTGCACCCCGTTGGTCAATCTCATAACGGTATAGCAGTGAATGTTAACTTGATACAAACTGATATTGCCAAGCAAATCTCATGGCAGCCACACCTGTTAATATTTGTTCGAGAAGCTTTGGCACGAGCGTCATTGCGCGGCGAACGCGTGGTGATTGAGCGTGATATGGGCCGAGCTATCGGGTATAGCTTTGTCGTCCCAACAACAGACGCCAGCAAAGTGTTTTACGTCAAACTTTTGCGTGACGATGTCTACACACGTTTTGTGCGAGATGTTGCGCCAGTCTCGACGCAGTTCCTGACGCTTACGCTCGGTCGATCTGCTGACGGCTCTTATGAGCTGAGCAGCATTGCTGTCGGCAAAGCGGTTCCTCCGCGCCCGGGCAGCCCTGACGAGACCGACCAGAGCCGGCCGTTCTGGGCAGAACATGCTTATGTATTTGACAAACAATCAGTGCAGGCGCAATCTTTAACAAAGGAATGCCCGTACTAAAGGAGAAATCGATGGCTAAAGGCAGATCACCCAAGAAGGAAATCAAGAAGAAATCAAAAAAGGCCAAGGAGCAATCCCTGGCCTTTTAAGTTTGCATGGTCGTTAAGACTTGTTGTTGTGGCGCTTGCGCTCGTGTGGGTCGAGGTAGCGCTTGCGGAGTCGCAGGCTCTTTGGTGTAACCTCAAGCAGCTCGTCGTCTTCGATAAAGTCGAGCGATTGCTCCAGGCTGAGCTGCGTGAATGGCGTCAACTGAACGGTACCGTCAGATGAGCTACTGCGCATGTTGGTCAGGTGTTTTGCCTTACAGACGTTGATTTCGAGGTCGTCGCTGCGGTTGTTCTGGCCGACGATCATACCTGCGTAGACCTGTGTGGCCGGGCCAACAAACAGTGCACCGCGTGATT
This sequence comes from Saccharimonadales bacterium (SeqCode), assembly GCA_035280785.1. Lineage (GTDB taxonomy): Bacteria > Patescibacteriota > Saccharimonadia > Saccharimonadales > EFPC-124 > DATEFF01. The sequence goes on along the minus strand of DATEFF010000096.1, from coordinate 5,936 downwards.
CTGCGGTTTGCAGAGCGTAAGGTGTGGTTGTGCCAGCTTCAGTAGCCATCAAGACGCCGTTACGAGTCTTTGGCATGGCTGGGCCAAGCGGCTGGTAGCCGGCAGGCAGACTGTTCATGATGACGGTACCCTTGGTAGCAGTCAACAGCAGGTTGCGCAGACCGAGCAATCCGCGAGTTGGGATGATGTACGTAATGCGCGTGCCACCCTTGGTGGTTTGCAATTGCTCGCGCAGTTCGGCGCGGCGCATGCCGAGCTCCTGGCTGACAGGGCCGACAAATTCGTCAGGGACTTCGATGATCAGCTCTTCGAGTGGTTCTTGCTCGACGCCGTCGATTAGCTGCGTCACAACCTGTGGGCGGCCGACTTCAAACTCGTAGCCTTCACGGCGGAGCGTTTCAATCAGGACCGACAGGTGGAGTTCGCCACGGCCACTTACTAAGAAGCCAATGCCGCTGTCTTCGACGCGCAGAGATACGTTGGTCTCGAGCTCTTTGTTGAGACGGTCGCCAATCTGACGGCTGGTAGTGAACTGGCCTTCCTTGCCCTTCATAGGCGAGGTGTTTGGACCAAGGTAGATCTTAAGTGTCGGAGCTTCGATGTCGAGCACAGGTAGTGCCTCTGGAGTCTCAGCGTCAGCAATTGTCTCGCCGATGTGTGCATCTGGCACGCCAGTAACAGAGACGATGTCGCCTGCACCGGCTTCTTCGACTTCGAGTTTACCCAGGCCTTGGTTAACGAAGACTTTGTCGATCTTGGTTTTGATGACAGTGCCGTCAACTTTGATGAGCGCAATTGCTTGGCCACGCTTGGCGGAGCCACGCTGGATGCGACCGATAGAGTACTTGCCAAGGAAGTTGTCGTAGCTAAGTGCAGTTACGAGCAGCTGGAGTGGCTTGTCGGTTTCGGCGACAGGGGCTGGAACTTCGTCCAGAATGGCGGTAAATACAGGGGTCAGGTCGGCATCAGCGGCAGGGTCGCTTGGCATGTCCGCCCATGCTTTGCCGTCGCGGCCGATTGCGTAATAGATTGGGTAATGCAGCTGGTCGTCGCTAATAGCGAGTTCGAGGAACAAATCAGCGACTTCATCCTCTACCTCTGCGATGCGGCTGCTAGGTTTGTCGATTTTGTTGATGATAACAATTGGCTTCAGGCCAAGTCCGAGCGCCTTACCAAGTACAAACTTGGTCTGTGGCATTGGACCTTCCTGGGCGTCGACGATCAGCAAAACACCGTCGGCCATGTTAAGGGTACGCTCGACCTCACCAGAAAAGTCGGCGTGCCCTGGGGTGTCAACGATGTTGATCTTGTAGCCGTTGTACTCGACGGTTGTTTGCTTGGCGGTGATTGTAATGCCGCGTTCGCGCTCTTGGTCGCCGCTGTCCATGATGAGCGTTTGGCTCATCTCGGCTTGGTTGTCGCGGAATGTGTGAGACTGCTTAAGAAGCCCGTCAACCAGGGTCGTTTTGCCGTGGTCAACGTGCGCGATAATAGCGATGTTGCGAATTTTGTCTGGTGAAATCATAAAATAAATGACCCTGTATTGTCGTGGGTCATGTCCTTTACTGTTAATTATAGCATAAAAGTGCAGTTTTGCCTCGCCCGGTGGCGGCCGATCGACGTCGTTGTCGATGGCCGCCACGCAGGCGTGTGAGCTGGCGATGTCGGCCTAGAAGGCCGGGTTGTAGATCGCGAGCAGTTCGACGACATCCGGCTCCTCGCCGGTCATCATCGCGACCAGTCCGGAGCTGGGCAGGCGGATCGGCGTGTAGCCGTGGACCGCGCCCGCGGGGATGTTGAAGATGGTGCCGGGCAAGCCCGTGTGGCGCTGACCGTCGATGTCAGCGACCACCGCACCGCGGAGGACGTAGATCGTCTCGTGTTCGTCATCGTGGACGGTTCCGACGATCTTGGCGCCCCGGCCGCCGTAAATGCGCACATGGGTCATGTGCACCCCACGCGGATCGAACTGGAGTTCGCGGACCTCGACGTTGACGTGCACTCCCGTGTCGGGCGTGACGTCATCGATGGTCCAGCGTGCCAGCGTTCGCGTGTCGGCAGTCGTCATTGCTGTCTCCTGTCATTCCGGTGAGGGTTCTTGCGAGACTTGCCAAACTATACTATAAAAACACTGAAAAGTCAATATCATATAATAAAACCAAGGAGGCGTCTATGTTTGGTTATGCAAAAGGGTTCGTGAATTTTATAAGAGAGCAAGGTGTTGTTGGCCTGGCGGTTGGTTTGGTTTTGGGTGGCGCTGTGGCGACGGTTGTGAAGTCGCTTGTTGATAATGTCGTTATGCCGCCAATTGGGCTATTGCTTGGCTCTGCCGATGGCCTGAAGGGCCTGAGCTGGACGATTGGGCGCGCAGGAGGCAAAGATGCGGTGCTGCATTATGGCGCTTTTTTGAATGACATATTGAACTTTGCCGTTATTGCCTTCGTCATCTATCTTGTCGTCCATATGTTGGGGCTCGACAAGAAGTTTGATAAAAAGAAGAGCTAATTGGTGTCGCGGCCGCCCGAGGGATGTGCCTCCCGGGCGGCCCGTCTGTTCGCGACGTCAGGTCAGGTAGCGCATCCGCGCCAGTCGCGGCGAATTGCTGCACGCCAGGCGTCCGTCGTTGCGGTCGAAGTACGGAGCCAGCCCAGCGACACGCGCCAGGGCTGCGTCGTCTTCGCACCGCCACTGCTGCCGCCAGGTTGCCAGCGCAGTCCACGCCAGTGGCGTGAGGTCGGCCGAGACGCGTCGGGTCTGCGTGCTGACCACGGGGGTGATGAGGATCTGTGCGGGCACAGGACTGCCCGCGGGTACCCAGTAGAACAACTCGCCCTGCCGAACCTTGCCGAACATCGTCAGGCACCAGTTGATGATGTCTGACACGCTCTCGGACGTGCGGTAGTTTGCGCCCATCAGTAGCGCAAGCGCGTCGGTCGGCACGGCTGCAAACCGTGTCGGAATGGTTGTTGGCATCATGCCTCCATCACTCGGAACAGAACGAGCATATTATATTCCTCGCAGCGGCAATTACAAGGGAGAGCGCACCCAGCATTTGTCAAAGCACGCTATAGCGCTTATACTTGAGAGCAAACGAGGGTGCAAAGAGAGCGCAATGAAAATCTTGATGCTAGGATGGGAATTGCCCCCGCATAACAGTGGTGGCTTAGGGGTCGCGTGTTACCAATTGTCCCGCGCGCTTGCTGGTCAGGGCGCAGAGATTGACTTTGTGCTGCCCTACGACGCTCCACACGACATTGACTTCATGAAAGTTACGCCAGCCATGCCTATTACGGCTGAGAAGCTTGCCAACCTTGGAGGCGCCTACGAAAGCTTTTGCTACCACTGCGAGACAGAGGCGTGCGAGCACGCAGCACCTAAAGACCTCCGTGGTCAGCAAAAACGCTACACGGCATTTGTCGAGAAGTATTTGCTAGAGCAAGACCCCGATGTTATTCACGCCCACGACTGGCTGACGTTTGAGGCTGGTATGCGTGCCAAGCAGATCACCGGCAAGCCGCTTGTCGCCCACGTCCACGCTACAGAGTTTGACCGTTCTGGCGAGCACCATGGCAATCCCCTCGTCCACGATATCGAGTACAATGCCCTGCGCATGGCCGATCGTGTTGTGGCTGTGAGCCAGGTCACAAAGGATATTATCGTGCGCGAATATAATATCCCAGCAGATAAGGTGGAAGTCGTGCACAATAGTATAGATCCAGAAGATTTCGCTGATGTTACATTCGCAGGCAGCTACCTCTACCTCGAGGAAATGAAGAAGCTCGGCTACAAAGTCGTCGTGAGCCTCGGGCGTTTGACTGTCCAGAAGGGGCTGCGTTACCTCATCCAGGCTGCTGCGCAAGTTCACAGTGTTAACGATAAAGTACTCTTTCTCATCGCTGGCGATGGCGAGCTCCGCAACGAACTTATTGAGCAGGCTGCCGAGCTGGGTGTGGCACACAATATTATCTTTACCGGCTTTGTCCGAGGCCAACGCTGGCGTGACGCCTACGCTATTGGCGATATGTTTGTAATGCCCAGCGTGTCAGAGCCGTTTGGCCTGACGGCGCTCGAAGCCGCCGGGACGGGCAATGCCGTATTATTGTCTAAGCAGTCTGGCGCCGGCGAAGTGCTGCGAAGTGTCCTGAAGTTTGACTTCTGGGACACGGACAAGCTTGCGAACTATATACTAGCCGTGGCCGAACAGCCTGTGCTAAGAAATACGTTAATGCGCAATGTTCAAAACGAGTTCGCCCGCTTATCGTGGGGTGATGTTGCTGACAAATGTCACAATATTTATAAGAGCGTCAACAAATCAGGAGTTCCCGTAGCATGAAGCGCGCGATAGTGCTGTATCTGCACGTCCACCAACCTTTCCGTGTGCGCGACTACACGATTTTTGACGCTGGGTTTGACCACAATTATTTCTTTGACAAAGACTACCACGCCCGCACGAGCAACGAGCAGATCCTGCACAAGGTTGCCGCCAAGAGCTACATCCCGACCAACCGTCGCCTGCTTGAAATCCTGAAGCAGCACCCTGAGTTCCGCTTGAGCATGTCAATTACCGGCACGGTGCTTGAGCAGCTGGAGATGTGGTCTCCAGAAGCGCTACAGAGTTTTAAAGACTTGGTTGCAACTGGTCGCGTCGAGATCGTAGCCGAGACGTACTATCACAGCCTCGCCTTCTTCTATTCTCGCTTTGAGTTCGAAAAGCAAGTTCGTATGCACCACGACAAAGTTCGCGAGCTGTTTGGTGTATCGCCAAAAGTCTTCCGCGGTACCGAGCTCAGCTACAACAACGACCTCGCAGCCTGGGCCGACCAAGCTGGCTACAAGGGCATCATTACAGAAGGTTGGGACCCAATCCTTGGCTGGCGCAGCCCGAACTTTGTGTATCGCCCTCGCTACACCGAGAATATCCGTCTGCTGATGAAGAACTACCGAATGAGCGACGACATCGCCTTCCGATTCTCTAACCGCTCCTGGAGCGAATGGCCGCTGACTGCCGAGAAGTTTGCCCGCTGGGTCAACGAGCTCGACGACGCACAGACCAACGTCAATCTTTTTATGGACTACGAGACATTTGGTGAGCACCAATGGCACGAGACGGGCATCTTTGACTTCCTAGAGCACTTGCCAGGCGAGCTGCTAAAGACTGAAGGCAACGGCTTTATGACCGTCAGTGAGGCCATCGATGCCTTCGACGCTGTCGATACCGTTGACGTGCCAGAGACAATTACCTGGGCGGACGCCGAACGTGACCTCAGCGCCTGGGTTGGCAACCCAATGCAACAGCAAGCTATCACCGAACTCTACGCATTAGAGAATGAGGTTTTGGCCTCTGGCGACCGCCAACTTATCGATGATTGGCGTCGCTTACAAACGTCAGACCACGTATACTATATGTGTACGAAGTACTTCAGCGACGGCGATGTACACGCTTACTTCAGCCCATACGAATCTCCGTACGATGCATTTATAGTTTTCTGTAACGCTTTGCGAGATGTGCGCCTGCGCGCCATTCGAGCACGGGAGGGCAAAAGCGAGAGATGGGCAGGCCGATAGTCCTCAGTAATGGGACAATGCACGTTGGCATCAACTACTACGGTGAGGTGCATGATTTTTTCTATCCGTATGTTGGACTCGAGAATCACTCGATGGCCAATCATTTGCGTCACCGCATTGGCGTCTGGGTTGAAGGTCACTTTAGCTGGCTCGATAGCGGCGAATGGACCATCGAGGCCGATTATTATGACAATACACTCATTGGCCTGACGCGCGCCAGCAACAAAGATCTGGGCATTACGCTTGAGTTCCAAGACGCCGTGGACGCGCACGAAAACGCCTTTATGCGCAACATTCACGTCATCAACGAGTTTAACCGTGAGCGCGAGGTGCGCATCTTCCTGCACCAGATGTTCCTGATATACAACAGC
>DATEFF010000095.1:0-10497 GCA_035280785.1 Saccharimonadales bacterium (SeqCode) | reverse complement strand
TTGAACATTACTAGCCCAAGTGGTACGATTTGAAGCTGTGAATAGTGTCAATGATGACAAGAGTAAGCGCTTACTCTGCTTTAATGTTACACAAAAAAGGTGTAACATACAAATATAATCTCAATATTACTGGAATTTCATGGTTTATTTTAAACATTCTGAACTCGTTAACGACTACCACGTCTCTTTAAAGACGGTCCATAACTGGATCGATGCCGCAAAGCAGGGGAAGTTGGATTTACTATTGCACGAGCAGAACGGTAGGACTTATGTGGCGAATACGCCAGGCAATATTAGCGCTTTGGAGAGTCTGGCGAATAAGGGGAAGAAGTACCGCAACACACTTCATCATAAAACTGTTAGCCCAAAGCCAGAATTTTACGAATATTATAATAGGCGCCAAGTCCTTGATATTATTTCAAACCTCGAGATACATCGTGAGATCCCTCGTAAGTATAACTATTTAGATGGGGGTGCTAACAACTGGGATAAATGGGTGAAGCATCTTCAGGTAGAGCACAATCCAAACATTTTAAAAGGTACACTGGAGCTGCTTGAGTCGAACAAGGAGTCTTTATTTAGGCTTATTGAAGGCTATAAGTATGTAAATGTTATCGACGTTGGGGTTGGAAACGCCATGCCGGTGAGGCCGCTTCTAGATAGTCTCCTGAGCGCAGGCTTGCTGCACCGCTACGTCGCACTCGACATTAGCAGTACTATGCTCGGCATCGCTGAACAGAATATAAAGGAATGGTTTGACGGAAAAGTACGCTTTGAGGGTCACGTAAGGGATGTTTCTTACGAACGTTTCGACGATCTATTAGTTGATGACATGCTCAGTAGCGACTCTGCCGATACGGTTAATTTAGTTTTGTATTTGGGAGGTACGCCTACCAACTTTCGCTCGCCTGCTGACACATTGAAAGTAGTGTGTGGCAGCATGGGCGATAAAGATTTGCTCGTCTATACCGACAAGCCAGATACTGAGGCTTCTCGGAGATACTTCGACTTTAACCCTGAGAAGGGGGCGGCTACCCTGTCGCCTAATCATAGTTTTATCTTGGGGCTTCTAAATATCGGTAGTGATTTGTATGAGACCGAGATGGGTTACAGCGAGAGCCTTAATATGCGCTATATTCGTATACGTCTCAAGACAGCGCTAACTATAAGTTTTAAGTTTGATAGCGGCCGCAGAGATGTAGTGCTAGAAAAGGGTGAGACTATTCTTTTGCTTAGGATATGGCATAAGGGTGTCCTAGGGCTGATAAACGAATTCGAAGATGTTGGTTTAAGTCTACTCCAATCTAGCCTAACCAGGGATCGTCAGTTTCTCCTAACTATCTCTTCGGTGAACAAGAGCCGCAAGGCAGAATCCTAAACTGTATCGTAGTCGTTACGTTTTGGGTCGTTTCGCCATATAGACAACAGCTACGCTTTGCGGCTGAAGCCAGCTGGTCATAAGGTAGAAATCCTCGGCATTGATAGGATCGACTATGTAGAGTGTGGAGCAAATGGGCGGGGAGTTCAGGGCGGTCTCGCGTTTTATAAAGGTTACGCTATTTTCTGATAACTCCTCTGCTAACTTAATAGTGAAGTTTAGTCTTTCCATCCAGGCGATTTGATTATTGAGTTCAGAAATTCTGGTAAGATTCAGTGTACTTGCACGCTCGCGTTCGACCAGGCGTATGAGCGCGCGCCACTGCTTTCCCGTGGTTGAGATTAACTCGTGCGGGTTGTTTGTGGCGACAACAACCGCACCGTGCGCACCCCTAGCTAGAATGTGTTGGGCTAGGTCTTGGCTGAGGCTAACTCCGCGCGCGAGATCGCGCTTCTCAGTGTAGAAACCATGCATCTGGCGCCACCTCGCTAGTTACGATTGCTCGTTCTGAAAAATGTTGTCGTTGGGCGGTCCTAAAATCGGCAAATAGGTTAAGCAGCTGTCGAAAATTTTGTTTATGCCTGATGCATATAAAAGTTAATTCACCATTTGCATTATAGGGACCTGTGCTGCTAATTTGTCCATCGAGGATAGGCTCCTCACAGAGGGCGCATTTGACGTCCGGCTCGAAGAAGTTCGTGGTTTGAAAGTTTGTATTAATGATGGTATGGTTTGTCATAGTAATAACCCCGTAATTTTCAGAAACCATTAATTTTGCCCGTATGTTACGTTTGCTTGGCGTAACATGTCAACACCGAATTTAATTTTATGGCAACTTACTTCAAAAACACTGAGCTAGCCTCTCGTTATAACATCTCTGAAGCTACTGTTCGTAACTGGGTAAAGTCGGCACGAGACGGTAAACTGGCCCTGATTTTGACGCAGCAGAGGGGTCGTTTTTATGTTGCGAATGAAATTAGTAACATACCGATCATTGAAGATTTGGTTAAGAGTAATCGTAAATATCGGAACACGCTGACGTCTAGAACAGTGAGCCCGAGTGCTGAGCTATTCTCTACATACAACGTGGGTGAAATCTACGACATTATACGTAGCCTAGAGCTGCATCGCGAGATTCCTCGTCAATATGGATACTTCGGTAAGGGTGCAAAGGATTGGGACGAGTATATTGGCAAGCAGATGTCGGTCGATGTCCCAAGCATCGTCCGGCGATCCATTGAGCTTCTAGCTGCAAACTATAGCTACCTGGATGAACGTTTGGCAAAGTTCAAAAAAGTGAATGTGATTGATATCGGCGTGGGTAATGGGCGTCCGGTCAAGGAACTACTCGAGCATCTTATTGTGCAGGGTAAGGCCGTACATTATTTAGGACTAGACTTTAGCAATGATATGTTGGACATTGCAATAGCGAATCTGAAGGGTTGGCTAGGCGAAAGGGTGACCTTTAGCCGACATCAATTAGATATAGCCCAACACCGCTTTGCAGATAAACTTTTCGATGATTATTTTAGGCCGGAGCAGGATACTGTTAATCTGGTCTTGTTTTTGGGCGCGACTCCTGCAAATCTACGCAACCCCAGTGATGCATTCCGCGCTATATGTGACAGCATGAACCCGAACGATATCCTTATTTACACTGACGGCATTAACCCAAAGAGGGTGCCAGAGTGGTTTGAGCATAGCTACGAAAGCCGTCCGCGTAAACCTGAAATTTTAGATCGTCATAAATTCGTATTTAATCTGCTCAACATACACGAATCCTTTTATACGCCGGAGCTTGGTTTTGATCTTGTATCACAACAAAGCTATTCTCGAGCAAAACTTAAGTACGCGCTGAAGCTTGTTTTTGACTTGGGCAGTGGACGTAGGGTAGTCAACCTTGAGAAGGGTGATTCGATAACGGTCTGGCGCTGCTGGCAGCCGGTGGTGGCTGACCTAATGAACATTCTCGAATCCACCGGCTTCTACGTCCTCCACACCAGCCAGTCCCAAGACCACAACTACATCCTCACAATTGCCGAAGTCAAGCGCAGCTAGCGACCATATCACACTCTGCCTACGTAAATCGTGATAGAATGGTTTAGTCGGCAGGAGCTGATTTTGATGAAAATTGCCATGATGGTTCGAGGGTACCTGCAAACACCTCGACCTTTGGACATGATATATGCACCAATTGATTTGGCTGAGCATATCGCCAAGGGTCTGACTGATCGCGGACACCAAGTTACTTATTTCGGGCCACAGGGCACACACATCCCAGGGGTGAAGGTAGAGACCCTTGATGTGCGCCCGCTGGTTCATGGGCAAAAAGAATTTGCCCACATGATTGGTGATACCGAAAAATTAATGCACTACGTCCCATCCCTGTGGGACAAGCGCTTTGTAACAAACATGTTCGAGCGTGCCCAACGGGGCGATTTTGACCTACTGCACTTCCACCACCCAGAGACGGCGATGGATGTTGCCTATGCCTACCCGGATGTACCGGTTGCGTACACTTTGCACGACCCAATCTATCCGTGGTATCGCGATTTGTTTGACTTATATAAGAGTAAAAACCAGCACTACATATCTATCTCGGAGAACCAGCGCCGAGATGCGCCGGACTTGCAGTTTTGCGCGACGGTATATAACGGTGTCGACCCGGCTAAGTTTACTTTCTCGGACAAGCACGAAGATTACCTGATGTTTGCCGGCCGCATTACACCAGAGAAGGGCGTGAAAGAGGCAATTGAAGTTGCCAAGCAGACCGACCGACGCCTCTTTATTATTGGCCCGGTCGCCGAGGCGAACCAAGAATACTTCAACCAGTATGTTAAGCCGCACCTCAACGACAAGATTTTGTACTTGGGATTTATGGAGCAAGAGCAGTTGGTCAAGTATTACCAAAAGGCCGCCGCGCTCCTGATGCCAATCCAGTGGGAAGAGCCGTTTGGCCTGACCATGATTGAGGCAATGGCTTGTGGTACGCCGGTGATTGCGCTGCGCCGTGGTTCTGTGGCAGAGGTTCTAGAGGACGGCAAGACTGGATTTGTGTGTGACCACGTTCAAGACATGGTGGCTGCTGTCGGCAAGCTCGACCAGATTAGCCACAAAGATTGCCGCAAGCATGTCGAGCAGCACTTTGCCGTCAAGAACATGGTAAATGGCTACGAGCGCGCCTTCCGTGCAATCATCAAGCACGATATTGCCGCACTGCCGCCAGTCAAAAAGATGGGCAAGCAGCTTCGCCGCCTTCCGTCTCAACTTCAGCGTAAATTCAAGGGTCGCTAAAGACGTCGCCCGTGCCTGGTGGTATGATAAGTTCATAACACCAAGGGGGAACTATGGACGACACTGCTAGCACCGCATTACTACTCAGTAGCGTGGGCATCTTGATGGCCGGGCTGGGCGTATTCTTTGTTGGATTCTCGCAGTTTATTAAGTCTGACCGCGAGGGCAAGGGCTTCTTCAAGCGCTAAGGTTGGCGCCAGAGGTCGACCAAGGTATAATGATAGCTGCTCGGGGAAAGTCCTCGGGCAGCTTTACATTTTTGGTATGGCACCTTGGCGGAGTGGTTACGCAGAGGTCTGCAAAACCTCGTACACCGGTTCAATTCCGGTAGGTGCCTCCATGGACTTATATACGTCACCATTACGGGCGAGTGGCGGAATTGGTATACGCGGCGGACTTAAAATCCGCTGGTCTAAACAACCTTGTGGGTTCGATTCCCACCTCGCCCACCATAGAATGCACCTCTGTTGTTAGCAGAGGTGTTTTCTTGTACTAACAGGGGAGTTGGTGGTACTATTAATGAGGTAAATAAAGGAAATTATTCTTATGGAATGGCTATTCATTCTCCTCGGTGTTCTGGTACTTCTGGTAATCATTTACATCGTTCTGTACAACGGTCTGGTGACTTTGCGTGTTCGCGTTGAGGAAGCATGGAGCGACATTACTGTTCAGCTGAAGCGACGCTACGACCTCATTCCGAACCTCGTCGAAAGTGTGAAGGGCTACGCCACTCACGAAAAGAGCGTCTTTGAGGAAGTTACAAAGGCTCGCGCCGAAGCTCTGAATGCTCAGGGTAAGGGCGTTAAAGAAACTGCCGCAGCCGAGAATCAGTTCGAAGGCGCGCTGAAGAGCCTGTTCGCTGTATCAGAGAACTACCCACAGCTGCGTGCCAGCGAAAACTTCCAGCAGCTGCAAGCTGAGCTGGTAGACACCGAAGACAAGATCCAAGCTGCTCGCCGTTTCTACAACGGTGGCGTTCGTGACCTCAACACCAAGATTGAAGTATTCCCAAGCAACATTGTTGCCGGCATGATGGGCCTCAAGCAGCGCGAGTTCTTCGAAGTCGAGAACATGGCTGAAGTTGAAAAGCCTGTCGACGTTAAGTTCTAGACTGGAGTCTCATGTATTCTGCCATAGCCGCAAACAAGCGTAAGACATGGTTCATTATGGTGCTGTTCGTTGCGATCATCACCTTACTTGGATGGGTCTTCGCGAATCTCTACGGAGGTGGGAACTTTAGTTACTTGTACATGGCTGTTGCCGTGGCCGCGATTTACGCGCTCATTCAGTATTTCTTGGCCGCCAAGCTAGCCGTTGCCATGAATGGCGCCAAAGAGATAGAGAAGAAGGATGACCCCCGCCTGTGGCGTACAGTCGAGAACCTGTCGATTACCGCCGGTATGCCAATGCCAAAGGTGTACATTATGGACGACCCAGCACCGAATGCCTTTGCCACTGGTCGTGACCCAAAGCACGCGATTGTTTGTGCTACGACTGGCCTGCTGGACATCATGAACGATACCGAGCTTGAGGCAGTGATGGCGCACGAAATGAGTCACGTACGCAACTACGACATCCGTGTGATGATGATTGTCTTTGGCCTGGTTAGTGCGATTGGTTTTATCGCCGACATGCTGCTGCACCTGATGTGGTTTGGCGGTGGTGACGACGAAGATCGCCAGCCAAATGTTATCTTTATCGCGCTCGGTATTGCTGCGGCAATTTTGGCGCCGTTGGTTGCGACGCTTGTGCAGCTGGCCGTATCTCGCCGCCGCGAATACCTAGCCGACAGCAGTGGCGCATTGCTGACTCGCTACCCTGATGGCCTGGCTGACGCGCTCGAGAAGATTGCAGCGCATGGCTCGGTCACTCGCCACCAAAACTCTGCAACGGCGCATCTATTTTTCGCCAACCCACTCAAGCAGAACTTTGCTGCACGCTTGTTTAGTACACATCCACCTGTCGAGGAACGAATTGCTAAACTAAGAAAAATGGGTAGTCACGTTTAATGGCCGAATCAAAGAAGAAGTTCACCGCAAAGAAGCCAGCAAAAAAAGAGCGAGTCTCGCTCAAAATCCGAGTTAAGCGTACATTCCAAAAGATTTTTGTACGAACGCCCAAAAACCCACACCACTCGTTCAAGATGACGAAGCCAAAGATGTACGTCACAACGGCAGACCTGCGCGCAACGTGGCGCCTGCTTGGTGAATCGTGGGCGTTTATTGGCAGGCACAAGCGAATTATGCTTGGCCTTGGTCTTATCTATGCCGTCTTGGGGTATATCTTGGTTGGTGGTATTTCGCAAATGGACTATGTGTCTTTCAAGGAAGGTGTGACGGAGTTTATCGACGGAGATTTGGGCGCATTCGAGACAGCCTTCTCGCTGTTTGGTTCCGCGTTGACTGGTGGGCTTGTTGCGCCACCAACTGACCTCCAGCAATTCCTGTCGACATCGCTGTTATTGTTCTTTTGGTTGTCGTTGGTGTGGGCCGCGCGAATGCTGACCGCCGACAAAGAAATCACGATGCGCGATGCACTGTACAACAGTGGCGCACCAATTGTGCCAACACTCGTTATGCTCAGTATTATTGCGGTGCAGCTAATACCTGCGGCGTTGGGTATTTTCGGCTACGCTACCGCTCTGAATGGCGGCTGGTTGACGGGCGGCGTGGAAGCGATGGCATTTGGCGTTGCTGCCCTGCTGCTGTGTTTGCTGTCGGCTTACTTTGTTGTCAGCTCGGTTACGGGGCTTATTGTGGTGACGCTGCCTGGCACGTATCCTTGGCAGGCGCTTCGAACCGCACGACAGCTGGTTATGAACCGCCGTTGGGGAATCATACTGCGCATCCTGGTGATGGTTGTTCAGATGGTTGTTGTCTGGGGTGTGGTGATGATACCAATCTTCTTGCTCGACAACTGGCTGCGGTTTGACTGGTTGCCATTGGTTCCGATATTCGTTCAGGCGCTGATGGGCCTCACGGTCGTCTACACATCGGTTTACATCTATAGGCTGTACAGGTCACTCCTATGACAAAGTTGACGCACGATCAGGCCGCGCGACGAGTTGTTCAGCTGCGCGAAACTATTAACGACTATCGTTACCATTACCATGTTTTGGACGAATCGATCATGAGTGAGTCGGCTGCCGACAGCCTCAAACACGAGCTGGCGCAACTCGAAGAGCAATTCCCTGACCTCGTGACACCCGACAGCCCGACGCAACGCGTTGCGGGGCAGCCGCTACCTGGCTTTACGCAGGTGCGCCATTCGTCTCGTATGCTGAGCCTGAACGATGTGTTTAGCCGCGACGAAGTTGAGGGCTGGATCAAGCGCGTTCAAAAGCTCGCACCAGAGGCGAAGCCTGAGTTCTTTATCGACGTAAAGTTGGACGGCCTGGCCTGTGCGCTCCAGTATGAGGACGGTAAGTTCGTTCGTGCTGTCACCCGTGGCGATGGATTTGTTGGCGAGGATGTGACGGCAAATGTGCGCACAATCGAGAGTGTGCCTTTTGAACTCCGCAAAGCAAAAGGATTTGAACATTTATTGCAGGGTCGTACCGAGATTCGCGGTGAAATTATCATCTACAAGAAGGACTTTGACGAGCTGAACAAGCTGCGCGAGGCAGAAGGTAAGCCGACATACGCCAACCCTCGCAACACGGCTGCTGGTAGTATTCGCCAGCTGGATCCAAAGCTAGCAGCAGCTCGCCCTCTGCGTTTCCGTGGCTGGGAAATTCTGCGTGACAACCCCGAGGAGATTGCAACATACAGTTATGCCTATCAGGCAATTAGCGCCCTTGGTATCGCCAGCGGTCAACAATCTGCCGTTATGAAGGATGTCGACGAGATCATGCACTATGTCGACGAGTGGGACGACAAACGGCACAAGCTGCCGTACAACACAGACGGCATGGTTATTAAGCTGAACGATCGCAAAGAGTTCGCCGACCTTGGCGTCGTAGGCAAGGCGCCGCGTGCTGCCGTTGCGTACAAGTACGCCGCCGAAGAAGCAACGACTGTCGTACGTGACATCGTCATTAGTATCGGCCGAACCGGTGCTGCAACTCCGGTCGCTGTTTTTGACCCTGTGGTTGTAGCCGGTACGACCGTCCAGCACGCGAGCTTGCACAATGCCGACGAGATCGCACGCAAAGATATTCGCGTTGGCGACACGGTTATTATCTTCAAGGCTGGTGATATTATCCCACAGGTTTCAAAGGTGCTAGAGAAGCTTCGACCGAAGAAGTCGAGCGCCTTTGACATGGTTGCCGAGCTGAAGCGCCAGTATCCTGAGCTTGAATTTACCCGACCCGAAGGCGAAGCCGTCTACCGTGTAAAGGGCGCGACGGGCAAGATCCTCCTAAAACAGGCACTCGAGCACTTTGCGAGTCGCAGTGCACTGGACATCGAGGGTATGGGCGAAAAGAACGTGGCTGCATTGGTTGATGCCAAGCTGGTCCACGACCTCGCCGACATCTACGCAATCACCAAAGAGCAAGTCCTAGGGCTGGACCGTTTTGCGGAAATCTCAGCCAGCAACCTTATTGACGCGATCGCTGGCGCTAAACGTCCGCAGCTGCCACGGTTTATTTTTGGCCTCGGCATTCGC
Organism: Saccharimonadales bacterium (SeqCode); assembly: GCA_035280785.1. GTDB lineage: Bacteria > Patescibacteriota > Saccharimonadia > Saccharimonadales > EFPC-124 > DATEFF01. The sequence continues at coordinate 1,217 of DATEFF010000095.1, read as the reverse complement.
CACGTTGGTTCGCAGACGGCTATCGACCTCAGCGAAGCGTTTGGCTCACTGCGCAAACTGTCGCACGCAACAATGGATGACCTATTGGAAGTTGAAGGTATCGGCGATATCGTTGCTGAGTCTGTCTTGGCCTGGTTTGCCGACGAAGACAACCAAAAACTACTGGATAAGTTTGAAGAGTTAGGTGTTGAGCCAGTATTCACGTCACACGCCGAAGGCCCGCTGCACGGCAAGAGTTTTGTCATTACGGGCACATTAACAGAAATGGACCGTGACGCCGCAGCTGACCGCATTCGTGAACTGGGCGGCACATTCCAAAGCAGCGTCGGCAAAACAACTAGCTATTTGGTTATCGGCGAGAATCCTGGCGAGAGCAAAGTCGTAAAGGCTGACAAACTTGGCACGTCCAAACTGACAGAGCAAGAACTCATAAAAATGCTAAAGGGGTAACGCATGCGCACGGTGGGTAAGGGGAATATGTACTGCTTTTCGCCGCCAGTTATGTTGGCGACGTTTATTATCGAGATTGGGCTGGCGACGTATCTGTTGTGGCGTTACAAACTCGATCGCGTAACGCGACTTGCCGTAACGATGCTGACCTTTCTGGGCGTGTTCCAGATGGCCGAATACATGGTGTGCGGTGGGATGGGCATGTCTGCCGATACGTGGGCGCGACTGGGCTATGCGTCCATCACTATTTTGCCACCGCTAGGGATTAACTTGGTGTATGCGTTGGCGGGTAAGTCGAATCGCATTGTGACCGGGGCTGCGTACGCTTTGTCGGCGGGCTTTATGGGCTACTTTTTGTTCGCAACGGGCGTCTTTACGGGCAGCTCGTGTCAGGGAAACTACGTCATCTTCCAGATGAGCGAGATGGCTGGGCAGATGTACATATACTATTATTACGGTTTGTTGCTTGCCGGGATTGGTCTGGCTTTGCAGTTTGCTGGTGATGTTTCGGGAGGGCGCAAGCGAGCCCTGATAGCTTTTGTCGCAGGGTATGTGTTATTTATGCTGCCAACGACCGTTGTTAACACGATCGATCCGTCGACTCGAGAGGGCATTCCGTCCATCATGTGTGGCTTTGCAGTTATATTGGCGCTGATTATAGCCTTTTGGGTCGTGCCGTTGGTGAGCGAGTCACGCGCCGCAGTAGTGAGCGGCAAACGTCGTCACTCTGCGTAGTAAGTAATAATTTCAGTCAGTTTAGTGTCGGA
>DATEFF010000094.1:0-3754 GCA_035280785.1 Saccharimonadales bacterium (SeqCode) | reverse complement strand
AACAACTGGCGTAAAGTGGGCGAGTGCAGATGTTGTGTTGGCCGTCGACTATGGTGTTACATTTAATGGCACTACCGACGATTCAACCGCGCTCCAGGCGGCAATTAACGCTGCGATTAGCGCAAACAAGCCGCTGATTCTGGGCCCAGGTACGGCAATTATTAACGCGGCCCTCTCGATTGGCTCGCCAATTACGATTATCGGTTCTGGCCGCGAAGCAACGATACTGAAAGCCAAGAACGGCCTCAACGATTACATCATTAGCTTTACGGGTGGTACGGCAGGCGTCGGTATCGTCGGCGCGCATTTTGCCGACTTCAAGATCGACGGCAACAGCGCCAACCAAACCGCGGGTGGCGGCATCAAGGCTGATGGCGCGGTGCAATGTAGCTTCGAGCGAGTTCATTTCACAAGTTGTTATGACTGGGGTCTCAAGCTCGGCCCAATAACCGGGGGTGCATTTGGTCATCACAGCCGCGTTATGAGTTGTCTGTTTGACCAAGGTGGCAACAGCCCTGGCTTTGGTGGTGGCGCTTGGATGACATCGAGTGACGAAAACTGGTTTGTCGCGACTGACTTTGAGTTCCTTGGAGGCTCCAGCAATCCTGTGGGCACGCAGCCGGTGATGTTGTATGACCAGGCGGGCTTGCAGCACATTATTGGTTGTAACTTTGTGTCGGGCTCGCACAACTGTATTGGCATCCGCGTGCAGAACGCGCTGAACACCAAGATTGTGGCGTCGATGTTTGACGGCACGGCTGGCGACAGTATCTTCCTGGTTGCTAACAAGTGTGTTGTGGCAAACAACCTCGTGACCGGGCCTGGCGACGCCAGCAGCTCGGGTACGCACTCTGGCATTCACCTGGAATTTAATACGCACTTCAACGTCATTAGTGGCAACTCACTCGAAACCAGTAACACCGTCAGCGGTAAAGTCCGCAGCCTTATCCGCGAGGAAAGCACTGGCGGTGCAGGCGACAACCTTATCGAAGGCAATAGCGTCACCTGGGGTGCATTTGGTCCAAGCGTTGGACTTATTGAATCTGCTGGCGCAAACACAATCGTACGCAACAATATCGGCTGGAATACAGAAAAGGTCGGCACGGCAACAGTCGCGAACGGCTCTACGACCGTCAACGTAACGCATGGCATCGACGGAACACCGGCGCTCGGCAATATCTCAGTCACGCCAACCAACAGTATGGGCAGCGCTGCCAAATTTTGGATCAGCGGCGCCACAAACACGCAATTTACCATCAACGTCAACGCCGACCCTGGCGTCACAACTGCCACATTTGCGTGGTCGATCCGCATGTAGCGTCGCAATATTGATACTCTTTTGCGACTAATTTGCGATATTTGCGCCGACCAGGCAGAATGAATGTAGCTAAGGAGAGAATATACCGTGTTACTTCCCGTTTTGTTTGCTTTTTTGACATTTGTTTCGACGCTACTTGGCGGCTTGACCGCTTTGCGCAACAGTAAGCATTTGCATAAGATATTGGGCTATACGGCAGGTGTCATTTTGGGATTGATCGCATTTGATCTACTCCCCGAAATTTTTGAAATTGTTGAGCACCAACAGATTGACGCCACATGGCCTATGGTCGCATTAGTGGCTGGCTTTTTGCTATTCCATATTGTCGAGAAAAGCATCGCCATACACCACGCTCATGACTCTGAGTACAAAGATCACACGCACCCGCACGTTGGCCAGGCCTCAGCATTGGCGCTGATCGGGCATAGTTTCCTGGATGGTGTAGGTATCGGTCTTGGTTTTCAGGCTGGCGAGGGTGTAGGCATCGCTGTTGCGATCGCTGTCATTGCGCATGACTTTGCCGATGGCCTAAACACTGTGACGCTGATGTTGGCGCATCGCAATAACCGCCGCCGTAGCGTAATTATGCTGATTCTGGCTGCATTTGCCCCTGTCCTGGGTGCGCTGTCAACGCTGTTCTTCAGCCTAAACGAAGGCGCATTAGTGCTTTACCTTGGGTTCTTTACGGGCTTCTTGCTCTACATCGGCGCCAGCGACATCTTGCCACAGGCTCACAGCAAGAAATCAACCAAGTCAACAATTGCGCTAACAGTTCTGGGCGTGGTGTTTATGTTTGTCGTAACGAGGCTAGTAGGGCATAGTCACTAGATATGGAGCAGCAATTTGGCGGTCCCGGCCCTGAAGTTGAGCCGGGCGCAGAGAAAGAGCCCCAAGTAGAAGACGTATTTGCTGCAACGCGACACGTCATTGGCGAGCTGGCCCCCGATGCCGACCCTGAAGACGTCGAAGTAGTCTTGGGCGATTTGGAAGCTGCCGTTGATGTTGAGGAGGCAATGGGTATTGCTGGTGGCGCCTTCGCGATGCTCGGGATCGATTACGACGAAGGTCTGGGTAAGTTGGGTGAGATCTTGCAGGTTGAGGCCATCCTTCCTAACGGCGACCAAGGTGAAGCGGCAAATTGATCTGTTAAAAGCCTGTGATATCTGGTAGAATAAGTTTCGTATTAACGTACGTGGCGGATATAGCTCAGTTGGTTAGAGCGCTGGATTGTGGCTCCGGAGGCCGTGGGTTCAAGTCCCATTATTCGCCCCAAGAACTTATACGTGCAAAACTCGGCAGAAATGCCGAGTTTTGTTTTTTGCGCCGAGATGACAAAACCCCGGGCGTTACTTCCCGGGGCATGTCATCTCTAATCCAGCGCACGCATTCGGTGCAGGCGTACTAGCGCAACGGTTGCGACTGCGCTACAGGCAACGCCAGTTGCGACGAAGCCAGAGGCGAGGCTCGTTTGGTCGACCATTAGGCCCACGACGGGGCCGGCGACCATGTAGGCCATGCGCTGAACCAAGTTGGCGACGCTGTTGAGCGTTGCGCGGTGGTCTTCGTCGATGTGGTCGTTCAGGCGGCGGTCGAGTGGTGCTCGACCCAATGCCTGGACGAGGTCGTGACCCAGAACAGTCCACGCTAGCCACAGCTGTTTGGTGGCCATTGCTAGGTAGACCGCTCCAGCCAGCGCCGTGAACGTGCCGATCTTGCGAGTGACGTGCTCGTCGCGGTGAAAGCGGTGAGTCAGCCAGGCCTTCCACAGGTTACGAACGGCCAGGATTGCCCCGAACAGTACGACGGGGATACCCAGCTGCGCATAATACAGCGGCGCCAGCCAGAAGCCCAAGTACGTCGCGGTGTTGAGCGCGGTTCGCAGGGCGATAATCCAGCGAACGCGAACGCTACTAACCAGTTCGTGCAGGGCCTTCCATGTCGAACGACGCGCCTTTTTCTGGCCGCCATTGGTACGCGGTGCTTCAACCAGACGCATTACAAAGTACGCGCCCAGCAGGGTCATGATGCCATCGGCAATCAGCGTTGAGCTGACGCCAAAGAAGTGCACCAGGACGATAGCTAGCGGTACGGCTGCGGCGGTCGAGGCGAACCCCAGGCCATCCATGCGCTGTTGAACGCGGACGTATTCTTTGCTGCGTCCGTCGGCCTTCAGCGAGTCAACCAGCAGTGCCGTGTCGACGCCGCTAATCAAACCGTTGGCGATGGCCAGGATCAGCTCGCACACGACGAACTGCCAGAATTCGCCGCTCATACCGTAGGCGATGATACCCACGGCGGCGATTGGCGCGCTAATCTTGATGCTCCGCGCCCTGCCCAGCCTGTCCGCAACCATGCCGCTGGGGATTTCCCACAGCAGGTACGCCGCGCTGAAGATGGACTGTAGCAAAAAGATCTGGCTCGTGCTCAGTCCGTGCT
>DATEFF010000093.1:0-4231 GCA_035280785.1 Saccharimonadales bacterium (SeqCode) | reverse complement strand
AGGGACATTATGGAAAAGCAACTACAAGAATTTTTGAACGACACATTCAAGCCATACGGCAACTTCCCATCCCGCAAAGACGTAGAGCAAGAGCTGCTGGCAAACATGCTGGAGAAGTTTAACGACTTAAAGCAGCAGGGTAAGAGCGACGACGAAGCATACCAGGCGACAATCGATTCATTCGGTGATGTCTCCGAGATTATGGCCGAAGTCCGCCCGGCAGCAACGGCGCCAAAGCACGAGATCGACAGCAATGACTCATCTGTGCACAAGGTTCTCAAGAACGCCTTTAAGATGGCAAAGCAGAGCAAGTCTAAATTTGCTTCAAGCGAACTCAAAGAGTCTGACCTGAGCGAAATCGACCTGACCGAAGCTGACTTTAGCTTCAGCTCACTCGCCGGTACAAACTTTGATGGCTCTGAGTTGGCTCGCGCTAAGTTTAGCGGTTCTGACCTTCGTGGCTCGTCTTTCAAGGGCGCAAAGCTCAACGACGCAACCTTCACGGGCAGCGACTTGACCGACGTCGCCTTTGACGACGCCAACCTCAGCGGCGCGCAAATTAAGGCAGCTGCACTGAAGGGTGCAACATTCGCCGACGCAATCTTGGACGGTACAATCTTCCGCCACTCTGACCTTCGCGACGTATCGTTCGATGGCATGACGCTGAACGGTACAAGCTTTGAAAGCACTTCGCTGAAGAATACATCATTCAAGGGTGCGGTCCTTAACGACGCAACCTTCCATCACTCAGACGTCAAGCACACTGTGTTTGATGGCGCGACGATGGACAAAGCAACATTCGCAATCCTGCGCGGCGCAAAGGCCAAGCTCGACAACGTAACTATCAAGTAGAACGGAACTCACAATATGGAAAAGCAAGCGGCAGCGATAACTGTCAGCAATCTTCGAAAGTCCTTTAAAAAGGTCGACGTGCTGAAAGGCGTATCGCTAGAAGTAAAAAAGGGGAGTATCTTTGCCCTCCTCGGCGCAAACGGCGCCGGCAAGACAACAACCATTAACATCCTCACGACGCTCATGTCGGCCGACAACGGTTCGGCTGTCGTGAACGGTCACGACGTATCAAAGCAGGCCGAGAAAGTTCGCGGCAGCATCAGCCTAACTGGTCAGTTTGCGGCTGTCGACGACATGCTGAGTGGCCGAGAAAACCTGGAGCTCATTTGCGACCTGCGCCATGTCGACCGAGCTGTCGCTAGCAAATTGCTGAAGCAGTTCGACCTCACCGACGCAGCTGACCGACGTGCAATGACGTACTCGGGTGGTATGCGCCGCCGACTGGACATTGCAATGAGTCTGGTCGGCAACCCGTCGATTATCTTTTTCGACGAGCCAACAACCGGCCTCGACCCGCAAAGTCGCAATGGCATGTGGGAAGCAATCAAAGAATTGGCCAACAGCGGCACTACGATCTTCCTGACCACTCAGTACTTGGAAGAGGCTGACCAACTGGCCGACAAGATCGCCATCCTCAATAAGGGCAAGATTGTCGCCGAAGGCACACCAAGCGAGCTCAAGAAGCTTTTGCCACACGGTCAGATCGAGCTGAAGTTCAACGAGCAATCGCAGCTTAACGCCGCAGCGAAAGTCCTGAGCAGCTACGAAATCGCGCAGGACGACGAAGCGTTGTCGCTGACCGTCACCACCGATGGTACCGTCAGTCAGTTTGCTGGCCTGCTCACAAAGCTCGAAGCCGCCAAGGTCGACATCGCTGAATTCACCAAGAAAGCTCCGTCTTTGGACGACGTTTTCCTGAAAGTTATTAACGATAAGGAGCAGAAGTAATGAATATTCTTCGCGACACCTGGACGATGACCAAGCGCAGCCTGCGCCACACCGTCCGCAGCATGGACACCATCATTACGGTTGTCGCCACGCCAATCGCTATGATGCTGATGTTCGTATATGTCTTTGGTAGCTCGTTCCAGCAATCGATTGGCACCGAGCAGTACATTAACTTCATCGCGCCGACAATCATCATCATGACTGTCGTGAGCGGTATTGCCTACGCAGCCGTTCGACTGAGCATGGACTTGCAGAAGGGGATTATTAACCGCTTCAAGACAATGCCGGTTGCGCCGTCGTCTATCCTGGGCGGTCATGCGTTGTCGTCGACGCTGTCGAACCTCTTTTCGTCGCTTCTGGTTCTGTTGGTTGCGATGCTGATCGGCTTCCGATCTGACGCAGGGCTGGCAGAGTGGGGCTTGTTCGCAGGCTTGCTGGTGCTGTTTACTGCGGCAACGACCTGGCTGGCGATCTTGTTTGGCCTGTTCGCCAAGACGATGGAAGGCGCCGGGGCATTCAGTTACATCCTGTTGCTGCTCGTCTTCTTGAGCTCTGGCTTTACTCCCGTCGACAGCATGCACCCTGCACTGCGATGGTTTGCCGAGAACCAGCCAATGACGCCAATTATCGAAACGATGCGTTCGCTTTTGACCAACGGTACCGTTGGCGCGAGTGCTGGCGTGGCGATTGGTTGGTCGCTGGCGCTGCTGGTCGTGTCATACGTTCTCGCGCTGCGAGTTTACAAGACAAAGACAATTTAGCATCCACATTTCAAAAAAGCTCCGTAAATTCTGCGGAGCTTTTTGATTGCAATTGTATATAAAACGATATATATTTATTGATATTCGATAAATACGAAAGGTTCGCGACGATGAAATTAAGCTCAACAATGTTTCTGCGAGTTGTTATCTACCTAATGGGGTTTGGTGTGCTGGCTTTGTGCGCGGCGCTGTTGGGCGAAGGCTTTCCGAACGACGGGAAGGGCTTTGCATGGTTCTTTGTGATCCCATACCTCACCGTCGCACCATTCCTTATTGTTTTGTGGCAGACGCTAAAGCTATTGAGCTATATCGACCGCGGCACGGCTTTTTCGGAGCGATCCGTGAAGGCGCTGAAGCTGATTAAGTATGCGGCTGTAACAATTGGTGCTTTGTACGCGCTGATTCTGCCGACCATGTACCAGGCCGCGCAGACCGAGGACGCGCCAGGCGTCATGCTGATTGGTTTGGTGCTGACCTGTGCGCCGCTGGCCATTGGTGTTTTTGCGGCGGTCCTGCAAAAGGTTTTGCGCAGCGCAATTGATATTAAGTCTGAGAATGATTTGACGGTATAGCCATGGCAATTGTTATTAACCTCGATGTTATCCTGGCCAAGCGCAAGATGAGCCTGACGGAATTGTCCGAAAAGGTCGGCGTAACAATGGCGAACTTGTCGATCCTCAAGACTGGCAAGGCCAAAGCTGTACGCCTATCGACACTGAATGCAATTTGCGAAGCGTTGGACTGTCAGCCTGGCGATATTCTCGAGCACAAGCTAGACTAGAAGTATGCAACCATCGCTTAACCGTACCGCCGCAAGCGCCACACTTCACTGCCTGACTGGCTGTGCGATTGGCGAAATTCTGGGTCTGATAATTGGCGAAGCGCTCGGCTGGTCGAGTGGCCAAACGATTGTATTGGCGGTTGTGCTGGCATTTATATTTGGCTACAGCTTATCGATTCGTCCGGTATTAAAGGCAGGCGTCGCGCTTGGCACGGCTCTGGGTGTTGTGCTCGCCGCCGATACGCTATCTATTGCCACAATGGAGATTGTGGACAACGCGGTCATGGCAATGATACCTGGCGCGATGGGCGCTGGGCTCAACAACCCGCTGTTTTGGTGGAGTATGGCACTCTCGCTGGCGGCAGCGTTTGTTGCGGCCTTCCCGGTTAACCGCTACTTGTTATCTCGCGGCAAGGGGCACGCCCTGATGCACGAATACCACCATGGTTCAGGCGATCACGCCGACCACGAGCATCACCACTAGATTCCTGGGTAGCCAGGGAAGTCGTCGAGTTTGATGTCGGCTTCGGCGACGCCAGCAGTAACGAGCTTGTCTTTGTATGCTTCAACCATCGGTTTGGGGCCAGAGATGTAATAGAGCGGATTCTCTAGTTCGCTCGCAGCTTTTTGGATGTCCTGGAGTTCGATGTGTGTAGGGTCGGTGAAGTAGCTAACTTTGAAATTATTGTGGCGTGCCGCGACACCCTCGAGCTCTTCGCGGAATATGTAATCGTCGTTGCGGTTTGCGTACAGTAGCCGCCCATGGATGTCAGCGCCGTCGTGGTCTAGCTGGAGCAAAATGGCACGGTATGGGGTAATGCCGATGCCGCCTGCAATATAGACGATTGGTCGCTCGCCCTCGACGGTGAAGTCACCTTCGGGTTCCGTG
>DATEFF010000092.1:0-6747 GCA_035280785.1 Saccharimonadales bacterium (SeqCode) | reverse complement strand
GTTGCCAAGATGTCGGTGCGGCCGAGGCTAAAAATGAGGAACATATGTGCGGTCCATTCGCCAATACCTTTGACGGCTGTGAGCTCGCGGATGACGTCTTCGTTGCTGAGCTTGGGGAGCTTCTCGGGTTGGAGTCGACCTTCCTCGATGTGAAGCGCCAGGTCCAGGACGTAGCTAGCTTTGGGCCGGGACATGCCGACCGCGCGGAGTTCTTCGATATCTCGCTGCAAGATTTGCGCTGGCGTCGGGAATTTGTCGTCAAACAAGGCGATAAATCGTTTGATGATCGTGGCTGAAGCTTTAATGCTAAGCTGTTGGCTGATAATTGAATCAACAAGTTCACGGTAGTAATCGGCGTGCGGCTCAACGGTGCACAAACCAAAGCGCTCGATAACCGGCTTGAGGCTCGGGTCGTTTGCCGAAAGATGCGCAGCTGCGGCTTCGAGGAGTTTTGTTCGGTCATTAGTCATACCATCATTCTAGCGGTATACTAGGGGAGTAAGGAAGGGCAAGTCGTATGACCCCTGAAGAAGAAACCAAAAGTATCCAACTAAACACAGATAGTCCCTGGCAGTCCAGCCAAAACCAGCCGGTCGTGCACGTCACGCCACCAACCGAAACGCCGACGCCTGGCTATCAATTGCCAAAACCAAAGCGTACATTCAAGCAAAAGATCGGCGCGCTGCTGCGTAGCCGCAAGTTCTGGTTGCTGTTTATTGTTGGTCTTATTGTGATTGGCCTGGCGCTGTGGTTTGTGCAGCCAACTCGTTGGTGGCTGGTGAATGCCTTTGGCGCACGCAACACGTTGACGATAACGACAATCGCTCCGGGTGAGGGTAAGGCCAAAGTGTCACAGCTCGGCAATGTTGCCGTGACCGTCGACGGTAAGTCGTACAAGACCGATGCCCAGGGCAAATTGACCGTTCCGAGTGTCCCATACGGCAAAGTATCGGTGACAGCCAAGAAGGCGGGCTACCAAGATGTGAGCTACGGCGTCACGCTTGACCAAGATCCGTTCCTGCACAAGTTCGGCGGCCAAGAGACCGACGACGCTGCTCGCAAAGTCGAATTAAGTCTCAAGGCAACGGGCATTCCGGTCGCGTTCAAAGTTGTTGACGCCTTTAGCGGCAAACCTGTTAATGTGGGCGAGTTTACCATTGGCGATATTGTTGCCAAGCCAGACGACCAAGGCTTGGTCTCTGTCAAAATCCCTGGCACGGACGATGCCAAGGTGACCGTATCGGCAACATTTGGCGGCAAATATGTTGACCAGAAGTTCGATGTTGCGCTCGACGATACTGCAACGCCCAACGTAAAGACGATGCCCGAAATCAAGGTCGTCCCCGGCGGCAAGCATTACTTTGTCAGCAAGCGCGACGGCAAACTCACCGTTTACAGCAGCAACCTCGACGGCTCGGACGTGCAGCCAATTGTTGCAGGAACAGGCCAAGAGACTGATTCGATTGCCTTTGCGGTCAGCCCTGACGGCAAGTATGGAGTCCTGAGTTCCAGCCGCGACGGCGCGCGGAACAGCAAGCAAGATATGCTCCAACGCATTTATGTTGTTGACCTTACGACCAAGCAGATAACAAAAGTTGATGAAGGCTACAGTGTTGCATTTGCCGATTGGTCTGGCGGCACGCTCGTGTACACCACAACATCCTACGAAGCTACGGGCAATAACTACCCAACAACACTCCGTAGTGTCGATACAAGCAGCAAGCGGGTCTATAACTTTGAGACAGCCGATTCGATAATTGTTGGCACGGTCGCTTTCGACAAAGTTGTGTACCAAAAGTACGTTAACAGCGGTCCTGACGCGGCAATCAGTCCAATCCTCCGCGCGTCGCCGGTTAACGCTGCGTCTATCAAGACATTAGGGGAGAAGACTGACTATGGCGCGTACCTTCAGCTGGATTTTGACCGCATTGCCTACAAGACCGGCCAAGACCAAGCCTGGCACGAGTACAACCTCAACACCGACCAGACAAAGAGTATCGCGCAGCCGTCCAGCGGCAGTAACACGATTCAATACCTCAGCACCGCTGAGGGTGATGGCAGCAAGCGACTACTGATCGACCGCGTTGACGGCAAGTACACATTATTTGTGAAAGACATGAGCAACGGCGCAGTGGCGCCACTATATGGGGCGGATGGTTTGGGTGGTCCAATTAGCTGGCTCGGCGACGTGATAATCTACCGCGTCGTGAACTCGCAAGAGACAGCCGATTACGCCATTTCGCTGAACGGCGGCAAGCCGATCAAGATCACCGACGTAACAGCCACCGCCAGCACGCAGGGTGCCGTAACCGACAACCGCTTCAGGTTTTACTAAAGTGATACACTGGTGATATGAACGACCAAATCTTACCCGACGAACAAATCGAATCCCAAGTTGAAAAGCTGAATGTTGCCTGGTCGCACATTCCTGGCGAAGGCATCATCCGCGTTTTTGAGACGCAAGGTTTTGCCGGAGGCCTAGCGCTGGTTGAGCGAATCGGCGGCATTGCCGAGCGGCTGACACACTACCCAGAAGTGACGTTGCGCACCGAAGAAACTGTCGTGACAATCTTGGATGACGAAGCTGGCGGCGTGACCCAGGCCGACATCGACCTGGCAAAGGCTATCGACACCGAACTTTAATGCTGCCCGACAATCAAGTTACCGAATTCCGTGAAGTTGTGTGGGATTACTTCGGCACGCACCGCCGTGACATGCCATGGCGTGACGACCCGTCGCCGTACCATGTGTTGGTGAGCGAGCTGATGTTGCAGCAGACTCAGGTGAATCGCGTCCTGCCAAAGTACCAGGAATTTATGACACGCTTTCCGGCCATTGCCGACTTGGCTGCGGCATCGTTGAGCGACGTATTGGCTGTGTGGAGCGGGCTGGGCTACAATCGCCGCGCAAAGTTTCTCCACGCTGCGGCCCAAAAAGTCGTGAGTGATTTTGGCGGTGAATTACCGTCAACGCGCGAGGAGCTGGTGAGCTTGCCGGGCATCGGCCCCAATACAGCCGGTGCGATTTTGGCGTACGCGTTTAACCAGCCAGTTGTATTTATCGAGACAAACGTTCGCACGGTTTTGTTCCATCATTTTTTTGCTGACCAGGTGGATATTGATGACAAACTTCTCCTGCCAATCGTCCAGCAAACCTGCGACCCAGAACATCCGCGCGAGTGGTATTGGGCTTTGATGGATTACGGTACTTACCTCAAGCAGACTGCTGGCAACAACATTTCGCAGTCCAAGCACTACGCTCGCCAAAGTAAATTCGAAGGCAGTCGCAGGCAGATTCGTGGGCGGATTTTACGCGAACTTGTGGCGGGAGGTCGCCCGACCGAAGAGCTAGTTGCGCTACTGGCCGATGACCGTTCGCAGTCGGTCTTGGACGATCTCAGCAACGAAGGTTTAATAGAGCAAGAAGCTGGCCTTGTCAGATTGACAGGGAGCTCCAAGCTGCCATAATTGGTCACAGATGATTGACCGAACACTGACCCGAATAATGCTGAGCTTTGTGGCCGTCTTTGTGGTTGCTTTTAGCGTTGCTGGCGTGGCGATTGCGCAAACCGATTCGCTGTCGGACGAGATGCTCGACACTATTCGCGCACGTTGCAGTAACTCGCAGTTTGCGCTCCAGCAGATCGAGAAGCGTGATGCTGTGTCACGTATCAACCGAGGCCGCGCTTACGACCAGATGCTTCGTCAGCTGTCGGCGTTTAATAGCCGCTTTGCATACAACAAGATCAGTTCACCAGATCTCCTCCAGTACACAACCGAGCTTCAGGACGCCGTTAACGCATTCCGTAGCAGCTACGACCGTTACGACACCGATATCGCTAACGCACTGAAGGTGAACTGCAAGGAAAAGCCAAGTGATTACTATGCGGTCATCGTGAAATCTCGCGAAGATCGCAACACCGTTGGCGCACAAGTCCGTAAGATAGAAGAGCTGATAGGCAAGTACCGCGAAGCAATCGTGAAGTATGGGGAGGACCTGAAATAATGTCGTTCACGCCGCCAATTGCCCGCACTAAGCGCTTTATTAAAAAGGTCATTTACGGCCCGAAGCTCCCGCTTGCGCTGACCGGTGCAATCCTTTTGACCTTCGCCCTAACGGTTGTTAGCGTGGCTTGGTATACGCTGGATGGTTCATCCAAGCTCGACCTCAGCCGCCCTGGCTACGAGCGTGAACGCAGCGAGGTCCGCACCAGCGAAACCCAAAAGACATACGACACAAGCAGCCCAATCAACAAACAGGCCATTGACGATTTCCTGAAGGAATACGACGACCGCTCGAAAGAGCTGAGCGGCTACGGCAGCTTTGAGGACGGCGCGCTGGACGACAACGACATCCAATTGAAGTCGCAGACCGGCGGCAACTCGGCAACCGAGTAGACGTTACTTTTTGCCGCTATCGGCGTCGGCAACTTTGATATTGTGCTTAGCTAGTGCGGTTTGCAGGCGCTTGCGGAGCTCGCCAGTCACGGCCCATTGCTGTGATGGTTGAGTCTTGCCGATGATACGCGCTTCGATCGTTTTGTCGGTGAAGTTGCTGATATTCATAAAGTGAGGTGGTTCCAAGACTTTGCTCTTCCACTTGGATTCGCCGGCTAGCTTTTCGCCAACTTGATTGATGACCTCGCTGAGGGTGTCGACGCTGGTGTCGGCTTCGACGGCGATTGCAAAGTTGACCTTTGAGTAGCCCATCGTCTTGTTGACTACGTGCGTGACGGTGCCGTTTGGTAGGTAGTGAACGTTGCCGTCGCCATCACGAATGATTGTTGAGCGGATGGTGATTTGCTCGACGGTACCAGCTGCGCCGTCAATCTCGACGACGTCACCCACACGGTATTGGTTCTCGATAATAATAAACAGGCCTGTCAGAAGGTCCTTAATAATAGACTGCGCGCCAAAACCAAGCGCCACGCCCAAGACGCTCGCGCCGGCAATCAGCGGTGTGAGGTCGATGCCAAAGTAGTTCCGCAGGATAGTAAAGCCGGCGGTCAGCCACACGAGCACCTTAAACATGGTGCCAAACATGCTGATGAGCGTGTCTTGGCGTTTTTTGACGTCGTCTTCACTTACGTCTGTCTTAATACGACCAACCGTGCGGCGAATCGCCACTTGCAGTAGTTTAGCGCCAAATTGCACAATCAAATATGTAACAAGCAGGATGAGTACGATAGGGAGTGAATTCTGTTGCATCCACCCGATAAATGAGTTCCACATAAGGGGTAGTATAGCAGATTCTTTACAAATTGTTCGTACGAGTGTATTGTATGCCCTGGCAAGTTTCTGTCCGCCCAACGTTGGGGGAGTTATGAGACACCAGTTCCGCATCGGTCACAACGATCTGCCGCGCAGCACCCTCCAGGCCGGATATCCGTCGGAGGCGTTCGAGGACGTTGTTGTGGAGTTCGGCGCCGTCCGGCCGCACGACAACACCTACAGCGTCGTGCTGACCTCGTACCGCGAGGCCAGTCTGGACCAGGCCGCGCTGTTCATCCGCAACCTGGCGACTCGGCAGCGCGCGCTACGTGCGGATAACCGACTCGACTAATACGAGCTGATGCTCGCACAGACCAGAGGGGTCGCCCCAAGCCGGGCGCCCCCTCGGCGATTCGAGAGACTTGCCAATTCCTGAACTTATTAGTCGACTATTTCTGACAAATGTTCGCGAACCCACTTGTCGATGTCGCCCGCGCCCATCGTGAGCACAAGTGCACCGCGCGATAATTCACGGCGGATCGTTGCCACAAGCTCGTCGTTAAGCTCAGCTGGCTCTGCAATCTGTGGATTGTCGAGCTTGGCAATGAGCTGTTTGGGCGTGAGGACGGGTAACTGCGGGTCTTCGCGCGTAAGGTATGTTGGCAGCCAATAGACGTGTTGTGCGTCTTTAAAACTGTCGCGATATTCGCTAGCAATCTCGTGCTGGCGGATGTTTTGGTGTGGCTGATAGACAAGCACAACGCGCTTGCTAACTTCATTTGCCATCTGGAGTGTGGCGGCAATTTCGACAGGATGGTGGCCGTAGTCACTGTATAAGCCTTCGGCTAAGCGTTCAAAACGGCGCTGGGTGCCAGGGAAGCGATTGATGGCGGCAATAATCTGCTCGAAGCCAAGTTCCGGGAAAAGCATGTCAAAGACAGCGCAGGCCAGCAACGCATTGCGTCGATTGTGCGCGCCGGGCAGTTTGACGGTTTCTTCCTGACTGAGAAGGTCGTCGACGGCAATGATTTTATTTTCGGAAGTCTTAACGCCGATATAGTCTAGGTCGCTCTGCCAGGCGTAGACACGCTTGCTTTGAGCGACAAATTGACGGAATGCTTCTTTGTAGTCATCGACAGTTTTGTAGACGTCGGGGTGATCGTAATCGAGCGACGTAAGGAGTGAAATTTCTGGACGGAAGTGCAGCATGTTGCGGTCATATTCGTCAGCCTCGTAGATGAAGCACTGGCCGTCGTCGCTAAAACTGCCGCTTGGCGCAAAGCTCACTCGGGTGCCGATGGAGTGACTCTCGGGGATGTCGAATTGATCAAATAGCCATGTAATCATGGCGGTTGTTGTTGTTTTGCCGTGCGTACCAGAGACAGCGATAAGTCGTTGGCGTTTGTCTTTGATGATCTGATTGATAAATTCGTCGCGTTTGCTGATGCGGATGTGGTTATCGCGTGCAAACTTTAGGACTGGATGGTCGGCTGGCAGGGCGGCAGTTGCGACGAGCCAGTCGATAGGGCGGGCTTTG
>DATEFF010000091.1:0-8867 GCA_035280785.1 Saccharimonadales bacterium (SeqCode) | reverse complement strand
CGGAAGCTCGTCGGGGACGACCAGAAGCGGCGCGGCATCTGTGCCGACTTCCCCATGTGTTGACGCGAGGCTTCTCGCTCGACACCGCGGGACTCCTGTCCCGCACACCAGTTTCACAAATCTTGCGAGCCTGGCATGCGGCAAATCAAAAACACCCCCGATGCTCGAGGGTGTTTTGTTATCCGAGTGTCGATTACATTCGGATTTCGGCGTCACAACCAGCTGGCAAAGACAGGTTCTGGAGGCTGTCGATAGTCTTTGGAGTTGGGTTGGTGATGTCGATAAGGCGCTTGTGGACGCGCATTTCAAAGTGCTCACCGCCCTTTTTGTAGACGTGAGGGCTCTTAATGACGGTGTACGTGCTTCGACGAGTCGGAAGCGGTACTGGGCCGGCAATGCTGGCGCCGGTGCGGAGTGCTGTATCGATAATCTGCTTTGCAGACTGGTCGATAACCTTGTGGTCGTATGCCTTTAGGCGGATACGAATACGAGGAGCAGCGTTTGCTGGAGGGGTCATAATCCTCTATTCCTTTGCTTGGTGCCCCGTAACCTGTGCTCGAATCGTGTCGGTTGCCCGCTCACGTCTGGCCCAGTTGTCGGGACGATTAACTTTACAAGGGGTTATTATATAGTAAAGACCGAGAAAGTAAAGGAATGGACAGTATAATACCATGGTGCAGATCATCAACGTTAATGCCTACAGCGTAGCCTCTTTGCCGCTCATCCCCAGGGCGCATGGCAACAGCTTGGCTAGTGCGACAGGATTTGTGGTAAGGCACAATCAAGAAGCCTACCTCGTGACCAACTGGCATGTAGTAGCAGGAAGAGACCCGAGGACGGGGCAGTCTAAGGATAAAACAGGCGCCGTTCCCGACACGTTAACGGCAACGTTCACTCGCAAGCTGGCCCCAGCGCAGCTTGAGTGGATCGATGTAGACCTAAAGCTATCAGATGATGAAGGTGTGCCTATCTGGCTTGAGCATCCTCGCCATGGGCGGCGTGTTGATGTGGTGGCGCTAAAACTTGAGCCAGACAGCGCGAGGCAGCTACTGCCCTACAAGCTAACCGCGGACACCCAGACAAAACTAGAGGTAGCTCGTCGGTTGAATATTATCGGTTTTCCTTTTGGAATGGCGAGTAGCGGCGCCTGCGCAATTTGGCTACAGGGCTACGTAGCGTCGGATCCAGAGATTGACTACGATGATCTCCCTTGCTTTTTGATTGACGCAAGAACTCGCCAAGGTCAATCCGGGTCGCCAGTGATAAGTTACTATCATGGCGGTGAGACGGTTCCTCTTATCGATGGCGACTGGCAAGAAGGTCCTGAGCCTGTCGCGGAGCTTCAAGGTGTCTACTCCGGCAGAATAAACGAGGAATCAGATATAGGTATTGTTTGGAAGCGAGAAGTCATCCAAGAGATAATCGAAAGTAGGGTTAGGGGTAATAATGACTTTATGGGCGGATGAGACTTGCACTCATCATGCTGGCGTGTCGTGGCTTCTTGCGAATTACCCGCAACCTTTCACACGCATCTGCGTGGAGGCGATCTAGCGCTGTTTCGCCCCAAGCGGACCTATGAAGTGTAGCCGTAAGCAGTAGGCTCGTAACGGTTCTCAACCTTGCGGTCTGTTTTAATAGCGAGAACTGCGCAGCGAAGGTACGTACCCTCTACATCAAGAACAAGCTTTTCGTGGTTGGCTTTATCTTTTGCGGCCTCTAAGGGTAGGGTGCTCAACTTTGCCTGGTCATCTAGCTTCGCCACCCAATGCGTGACTTTGGCGCCCCCTGATTCAAAAATGTCCGCAGCCTCTTTAGCCGCCTCTTCAAGCGAAAAGATGTAGTCTGTTTCGAAAACTATATACCAGGAGTTACGGACATTGCAGGCGTAATACAAATCTTCAAAGTTTTCGCCGCGCTCTGCCCATATTGAGTACACGTCGAAGCGTCCCAGGTCACGGCCGTCTATCTTGATGTATTGATTCAGTATTTTGCTGACAGAGTCGAACATAGCGTAAGTATACCTCTACTAGGGTTATTTGTTGAGCCAGTTTTACGACTTGGCTCAGGTCGGTCAGGGTTTCAGTCCCTGATATTGATGGTGGGATGCTCCTCTCCGGGCCGACGCTTGTAGATCAGCTTTCCGTTCTTGATAACAGCGTGTCCGTGGTAGGGGTTGTTCAAGTCGAGAGGTTCAGGCCCGTAGATGATGTCGATTGCACCATCATCGCGTCGCTTTGACATCGAGGGGTAGCCGTCGAAAGTGCGGCCAGTTCGGGCGTAGCTGTCGGCGTTGTAGTCGTGCTTACCGTAGACCTCCTTGTCGATCGGCCGACGGCGCCTTCCCCTCTCGCCTCCAGACTTCGGCAGCATACTGCCAGCCTGGCTGAATCTCTTTGTGCACCCTTTACAGGTACACATGAACCCATGATTGCCACTCATGTGGCACACTTCCCTCCTCCGCGTCATGCGGGATAGGAGTTCGCGAGAATTTAGGGCGCCTTTAACAAACCCAGAGCTGATGTCGGGTCATGAAAAACTAGGCGTCCTACAGGGGTATTCCTGCCTCGCGCCGGTATATAACTACTAGTTGGGTGTCGGCGTCAAGGTTTATCTTGCGTTCGGTATGAACAGAGGTTACACTCAGATTGACCTACCCCTGCTATCCCCTGGAGGATGCGAGATGGATTTAACACAACTGGCGAGTAGCCCGGTACCCAACGCAGTTGCAGTTGGGGGAGCCGTGGTGCTCGCGGTGGTCGCGCTGGCCATGCGTGACCGGATGCGTCTGCCGCTGGCAGTACTGGGCGCACTCGCCGTGGCGACGGTTCTGATGAAGAACCTCAGCTACGACGGCCTGGTCTCTGGCGTCGAGGGCAGCCTGGACGCGCACCGTGACTACGCGAACGCACTGCTGTGGGTCGTGGTGGCGCAGGTCGTGCTCGGGGTGTTCCTGCTGCTGATGGCGACGTTCTCCAACCGGGTCAGGTGGCTCGCGGTCTTCGCGGCCCTGGCCAGCGGCTCCGCGGCGCTGTGTATGACCGGCTGGCGTCAGGCGTACCTGTCTGGCAAGCCGAACGTCGAGTACGTGCTGTGGTCTCCCCCGCTCCACTGGGTGGCACTGATCGGACTCGGCGTGAGCCTGGTGATCGCGGTCATATCGCTGGTGCGTCGTCGACCGCGAGTGGTCACTCCGTAGCGACTGGGCTCCCAGCCCGAGCTGCGGAATCAACGGGTGGTGGCGTGCAATCCGCGCCGCCACCCGTGCACAACAGAACTTATCCTACAAACAAAAAGAGACTCCCAAGCGGGAGCCTCTTTTATAAGTGGTTTGTACTAGATTACTTAGTAATCTTGGTAACAACACCAGCACCAACGGTGCGGCCACCTTCGCGGATAGCGAAGTTAAGACCCTGGTCCATGGCGATAGCGGCGAGCAGCTTAACCTTGAAGGTTACGGTGTCACCAGGCATGACCATTTCCTTGTCAGCTGGGAGTTCAACCTCACCAGTAACGTCAGTGGTGCGGAAGTAGAACTGTGGCTTGTAACCCTTGAAGAATGGAGTGTGTCGACCACCCTCTTCCTTGCTCAGGATGTAAACCTCAGCGTCAAACTCGGTGTGTGGAGTCACACTACCTGGCTTGGCGATAACCTGACCGCGCTCGATGTCGTCGCGCTCAATACCGCGCAGCAGAACACCAGCGTTGTCACCAGCTTGACCTTGGTCGAGCTGCTTCTTGAAAGCTTCGATGCCGGTTACGACAGACTTGCGAGGAGCAGCCTGGATACCAACGATTTCAACTTCGTCGTTGATCTTAACGATACCAGTCTCAATACGGCCGGTAGCAACGGTGCCACGACCCTTGATGCTGAATACGTCTTCGATAGGCATCAGGAATGGCTTGTCGAGGTCGCGAGTAGGCTGTTCGATGTAGCTGTCCATAGCTGCAACGAGTTCCATGATTGCGTCTTCGTAAGCTGCATCACCTTCGAGAGCCTTAAGAGCTGAACCCTTGATGATTGGAGCTTCGCGGTCGAAACCGTTCTTCTCGAGGAGGTCGCGAACGTCCTCTTCAACCAATTCAACGAGGTCTGCGTCTGCCATGTCCATCTTGTTCAGGAACACAACAATCTTAGGCACACCAACCTGCTTAGCAAGCAGAACGTGCTCGCGAGTCTGAGGCATAGGGCCGTCAGCAGCAGATACGACAAGGATAGCACCGTCAACCTGAGCTGCACCGGTGATCATGTTCTTAACGTAGTCGGCGTGACCAGGCATGTCGACGTGAGCGTAGTGACGCTTCTCTGACTCGTATTCCTGGTGAGAGGTTGCAATGGTAATACCACGTGCGCGCTCTTCAGGTGCGTTGTCGATCTGGTCGTACGCAATTGGCTTGTTTACTGCGCTTGGAAGCTTCTTAGCCAATACAGCGGTAATAGCTGCGGTCAAAGTAGTCTTACCATGGTCCACGTGACCCATGGTACCTACGTTAACGTGTGGCTTGCTTCGGTCAAAAGATTCTGCCATGTAGGATAATTCTCCTTAGTTTATTGTTTACGCATGGAACAACGCTAAAGGTTGCCTCACACGGCGTATAGATCAAATTATAGTGGTAATCGCCTCTATTGTAAAGCGCTTTACCGCTTGTGATGATGTAATATGTTTCGTGACTGCTCAGAATAGCTTTAAGGCCGCGCCCTGCCCAGATGTTCTCCGGGTTAGGCGCGGCCTTTCGGGGCAGCGTCAGTTGTTGTAGTAGGACTTGTCCACGGGGTTCGTGTCGACGGAGAGCGTCAGCACACCGTCTTTGTACCCCAGTCGGCCCCACTTGTCACCCAGCCGAGGATCCATCATGAACAGTTGGGTCGGTCCGACGTCTCGTGTGAGTACGAAGACCTTCCAGACACCGTTCACGAAGTCACCCAGGTAGATGTTGCTCTGTCCGCTTGTGTTCCCTGGGAACCGCTGGTGTTGAGCGACGAGCATGATGCTGTGCGAATGACCGCCCAGTACTATGCACGTCTTCAGGTGCTCCTTCAACGCTTGCGCCTCTGTGACCAGTGCGCGAACATCGGCCACCGGTTGGCCATCACGCGTCACGCGAGTGACTTGCGCGTGGTAGACGCCCGGCCGAACCTGTCGGGCGCCGCGCCGCCATCTTGGGAAGCCCACTGTGGCTCCTCTCCTTGCAGGGTAAAATATACTATAACATAATTTTGATAATAAAAATAGAGCGCCGCGTGACGCTCTATTTTGTGAGTGACGAGTTGTCTACTCTTTGGTGCTGCGCTTGGCGATAACTGCCTCGGCAACGTTTGGTGGTACTTCCTCGTACTGAGCAAGCTCCATTGTTGATGCGGCGCGACCCTGAGTCGAGCTTCGCAGGTCAGTGGTGTAACCAAACATCTCTGCAAGTGGAACGAGTGCGGTAATGACCTTAGCCATAGTGCGGTCTTCCATGCTTTCGATGCGGCCACGGCGGCTGTTGAGGTCGCCGATGACGTCACCCATGAACTCTTCAGGGGTGGTTACTTCTACCTTCATGACTGGCTCAAGCAGAACTGGGTTGGCCTTCTTGACACCTTCGCGAGTTGCGAGGGCACCAGCCATCTTGAACGCCATTTCGTTGGAGTCAACGTCGTGGTAGCTACCGTCGTACAGAGTTGCCTTAACGTCAACAACTGGGTAGCCGGCGATAACACCGCCGTTAAGGGTCTCTTCGATACCGTTCTTAACAGGCGTGCGGTATTCCTGAGGAACAACACCACCCTTAATTTCGTCGAAGAATTCGAAGCCCTTACCAGTTTCGTTTGGCTCAATACGCAGCCATACGTGACCGTACTGACCACGACCACCGGACTGCTTGATGTACTTGCCTTCGATTTCGGTAAGTTTCTTGATTGACTCGCGGTATGCAACCTGCGGCTGACCGATGTTGGCCTCAACCTTGAACTCGCGCTTCATGCGGTCAACGATGATGTCCAGGTGCAGCTCACCCATACCAGAGATAATGGTCTGACCAGTCTCTTCGTCGGTGTGGACGCGGAATGTTGGGTCTTCTTCAGCAAGGCGCTGAAGGGCGAGGCCCATCTTCTCTTGGTCGGCCTTAGTCTTTGGCTCGATGGCGATGCTTACAGGAGGTTCTGGGAACTCAATGCTCTCGAGGATGATTGGGTTAGTAACGTCGGTCAGGGTTGTACCGGTAGTGGTGTCCTTCAAGCCAACGATGGCGGCGATGTCACCGGCGCTAATTTCGGTGATGTCTTCGCGCTTGTCGGCGTGCATTCGTAGGAGGCGGCCAACGCGTTCCTTGTTGCCGGTTGTAGCGTTGAGGATGTAGCTACCAGCAGTCAGCTTACCGCTGTAAACGCGGACGAAAATCAGCTTACCAACAAATGGGTCGGTTGCGACCTTGAAGGCCAGCGCAGCAAGAGGTTCGCTGTCAGCAGGCTTGCGCTCGATTTCGTCACCAGTCTTAGGGTGTGTACCCCATACAGAGCTGACGTCGGTTGGGCTTGGGAGATAGTCAACAACAAGGTCAAGGACCTTCTCGACAATCACACCACGGCCGTCACCACCAGTAACGATGTAGAACTCACCGGTCAGGACAGACTTGCGGATGGCAGACTTAAGTTCGTCTACGGTGATTGACTCTTCACCACCGTCGAGGTACTTCTCGAACAGGGCGTCGTCGGCTTCAACGGCAGCTTCAACCAGCAGTGTGCGGGCGTTCTTGGCTTTGTTGAGCATGTCCTCAGGGATCTCACCTTCAACCAGCTCGTGGTCGGTGAATTCCTTGTAGGTGTAGGCCTTCATAGTAATGAGGTCAACAACACCGTTGATTTCTTGCTCAAAACCAATTGGCAGGTGGATAGGCAGTGCGCGCTTGCTCAGGCGAGCGTGCAGGCTGTCGAGTGACTTGTAGAAGTCACCACCGGTCTGGTTGATCTTGTTGATGAAGCAGATGCGTGGCACACCGTACTTGTTGGCTTGGCGCCAAACAGTTTCGGTCTGAGCTTCTACGCCCATCTTGCCGTCGAATACAACGACAGCACCGTCGAGCACACGAAGTGAACGCTCAACTTCAGCGGTGAAGTCGATGTGGCCTGGGGTGTCGATGATGTTAATTTTGTGGTCTTTCCAAAAAGCAGTCACAGCGGCACTGGTAATAGTAATACCGCGCTCACGCTCTTGCTCCATCCAGTCAGTCGTGGTCTCACCAGAGTGGACTTCACCAATCTTGTGCTTTAGGCCGGTGCGGTACAGGATACCTTCGGTTGTGGTCGTCTTGCCTGCGTCGATATGCGCGATGATACCGATGTTACGGAAACGATCCAGGGGAATAATTTTGTCTGCCATAGTTCCTCAACGTTAATTAGTTATTGATGCTTGGGCAAATTTAAGGCACCCAAAACAGCAGTTAAGTCCAATTATACCATGACAACAGAGAGAATGCTATAAGTTCAAAGGTGTTCTCGGGAGGGTCGCGCTGGTGGCGGCCCTCCCCGTCGTGAAGCTTGTCAGGGGGCGGTGATCTTGTGCACCTCGAAGGTGCAGGGATCGTCGGGGGTGTGCCGGCCGTAGCCGTGCAGTTCCACCTTCTCGCCCCGCGGCGTGATGCCGTCGACGAAGAAGAACGAGCCGCTGCGGAAGTTGCTCAGGCGCGTGACGTTGATCAGCAGCCGTCGCTGCCCCGTCACGCCCTGCTTGGGCTCGATCAGGGCGTAGAGCTTGCCGCCGGACTGGTAGGACAGGCGCAGCGCCTCCCAGGACGTTCCGTCGTGGGTAATGGCGTCTCTCGGCATGGGTTCTCTCCCAACTCGCTTGATACGACCAAGAGATTATACCATGATTTAAAGATTATACAATATCAAACATGAGCGGCTTCACGGTGGCGTCTGACGATAACTCCAAGCGAATCTAGCGCAATGCAGCCATAGTCGCCTTCGCAGATGCCGTCCTTGTGAGCTTCGTGCAACGCCGTTTCGACCAAGTATGCTGCGTGCGGACCAGCATCCACCTTAAGGTGCAAAGCCGGAACACGCGGGACTTCCTCCCAGGGTTTGTCGTATAAGGCCACGTGAGTTGGGCCAGTGTGAGATTCCGAGCCAACTGTTTGGACGTATAGTTTCCCGTCAGGGAAATCTTCGCGCAGCGCGCAGTCAGGTGGCAAAGTGAAAGACTCTCGGAAACTCATAGCAAACTCCGGTTGAAATAATTATGTAACGCTACTCGGTATACCACTTATAGCCCGACCCGGCAACACAAAAACACTCCCCGGAGGGAGTGCCTTGTGCGTGCAGTAGTCCTTGAAGACTAGGTGCGTGCGAAGTGAGCGAAAGCGCGGTTGGCTTCAGCCATGCGGTGAGTGTCTTCCTTCTTCTTGAAGGCAGCACCAGCACCGTTGTAAGCGTCAACGATCTCAGCAGCCAGGCGCTCAGAGTATGGCATACCCTTGCGAGCGCGTGCAGCAGCTACGAACCACATGTAAGCCAAGTGCTGCTGGCGGGTGCCGGCAACTGGGAATGGAATCTGGTAGTTAGCGCCACCAACACGGCGGCTCTTAACTTCAACAGATGGGTAAACATTCTTGATGGCCTTCTCGAAGATTTCGAGTGGGTTGTCGCTTTTGAGCTTCTTTGCAGCAAGCTCCATTGCTTCGTATACAGAACGCTCAGCACTTTGCTTCTTGCCGTCGAGCATGCTCTTTTGGATCATGCGCTGTACGAGGCTAGAGTTGTACTTGCGGTCAGGAGCAACGGGACGCTGGAGGGATTTGGTCTTTTTACGCGGCATTACTTGCTCTCCTTCTTGGCGCCGTACTTAGAACGGCCTTGCTTGCGATTGGCTACACCCTGAAGGTCGAGC
>DATEFF010000090.1:0-3174 GCA_035280785.1 Saccharimonadales bacterium (SeqCode) | reverse complement strand
AACGTGCTGGGCGCTGGTGGGCGTGTTGGCTGCAACCGATAGTGCCGGAGCGGTTGTGCCAACGACTGGCTTTTGGTCGCTCGGTAGGCCGTAGAACGCAACAATGACAGTATTCTTGCCGCCTTGGTAATTATCGCCGTTAGCTACACCGAACCCGATGTCCTGGTAATTGCCGAGGATGTTATCGCGGTGCTCGACGCTGTTCATCCAGGCGGTCACGACTTGGTCGCTCGTGCTGAACCCGTAGGCCAGGTTTTCGCCAGCAACAGAGTAGTTGTAGTTAACTTTCTGGAAGTAATACCAGGGAGTTGTGCCGTCTGGGGCGACGTGGCTCCAGTAATTTTGCTCTACCATGCTTTGGGCTTTAGCTTGAGCGGCGCGGGAAAGCTCTTGGTTCATCTTGAGCCCTGGCAGATCGGCTCGGTCGCGATAATCATTTGTGTCGCGCAGCAGAATCTCGGTGTTCATATTGGTGGCATAGCCCAGGACCTGTGGCTGGCCAAGGCTGTGGAAGTTGTACGCAAACTGAATGACCAAAAGCCCACCAACAAGCACCGTAAACCACCAGGCGCGGCGTCTGTGGAGTGCTTTGCGAGCCTGCAATTGCACAGCAGTCTCAATAACCCTCATTTTGGCTACATGTTTTTGTTTTGCCATAACGTTTACTATAGTATGCCCGAACGTTTTGGCTTTGACTAGGCTTTTATGCAACTGAAAGCGCGTAGAGTGCAATGCCAGTGGCGACACTCACGTTAAAGGATTCTTTATGACCGTTCATGGGGATTTCCAAGGTGACATCGCAGGTCTTGAGTAGTTCTGGTGTTATGCCATGGACCTCTTCGCCAAGCAGCAGCGCGAGTTTAGCTGGTGGCTTGTAACCCGCTAGATTTACGGAAGTTTCGGACTGTTCGAGTGCTGCAACAGTATAGCCCTGAATTTTTAGCTCATTAATAACGTCGAGGGGGTCGGCCGCATAGCTGACGGGCACGGACAGCTCGGCGCCAAGTGCGGTTTTGGCGATTTGCCTGGTGAGTTTTTCGCGTTCGTGCGGGAGGCGAGTGTCGCCGGGAACTGTGGGGTACGGCGTATAGCCTGTCGCATATACCTTTTCGACACCAAAACCATCGCTGGTGCGAAGAATCGCTCCAATATTATGAGTGCTACGGATGTTATGGGCGATGACGACAAGTGACATGCGCTTGATTATACCAGGGTTCTCTCGAGCAGAGAGATGGAAGTTCGGGCGGGGCCCCGGTTGGGGCCGCCGCGCATCCGTCAGCTCATCACAAGCAATGTGCCCACGCTGTTCTTGAGCGTGGCACGGTTCCTGTTGAGTGAATACCAGGCATAGTTCAGTACCGTTTCGAGGCGTCGGAGAAGCGCGAGCGGGAGTTCTTCGATCTGTTCCTGGGGCAGACGGCGACCCCACCACGTGTGCGTACGCACCTTCTTGTCGCGGGTGTACAGGGTGATGGTGAATGTCCACGTCCGGGCTCCGGCGCCCATTGATTCGCGGTAGCTGATGATGTTGGTGATGCTGATGGCGCGCGGGCGACGGCCGCTGAGGGGAAGCCTCAGAAGCTTGTCGACGAGGGGCTGAAGGACCAGGAGGTACACGGTCAGGGTGCACCTGAGCTGGATGACGGCATCGCTGCGGCGGGTTCCTCGGGCGCGGTCGTTGGTAAGCGAGTGCTTGGCCTGGAGGCGGTACGCGGTCATGGGTCTGCTCCCTCTGCTCGGGCTCATGTGTAGAGCGAAATAATAATGTCATACCGCTCATGCTTGGGTCAAGGAAAAATTGTCTTACAGATGATCGAGCTCAGATCATGGTATTTACTTTTTAAGCAAAATATTGTATAATTCTACACCAGTTCTACCCATCATCCCAAGATTGTGAGTGGACATGAACCTCACCGCAGTTGGCATTGCTGCCGCCTTCACTGCCGCACTCATGTGGCCGTTATGGTGGCCGTTCACGACCGTTCCGCGCGACCACATCGGTGTGGACCGCAACGGCGGAGATGACGACGTCGTCGAGCAGGGTGGCCGAGGCATTCAGCCCAGGCTGCTTTCGCCCGGACGATACTTCAACTTCGGCCGCAGGACGATCGACACGCACGAGCTGGTCGTCATCCCCGACGGCTGCCTCGGTGTCGTGACGTCGCACATCGGGCTGGACAAGACCGGTCTCACGGCGCCGTACGACACGCGCTTCGGCTGCTTCACGGACGTCGAGGCGTTCCTGGCGGCCGGCGGTCGTCAGGGCGTACAGGAGGCGGTTCTGCCTCCCGGCACCTACAACATCCACCCGCACGCCTTCGAGGTGATCGTCCTGGACAACAGCGACGCCACCTACAAGGTGTACGGGCAGCAGTCCAGCGAGACCGACAACATGGCAGCAGCCGAGCCTGACGCCATGGCTCTGGCGGACCGCACTGCCGTCGTGATCTACCCGGACAGCGACGACAATCACCCGACGTTGGCGATGCTCCTGGCGGGCGACACCAATCGCCACACGTACGAGATCGTGAAGATTCTGTTGGCGCCCGAGGCGTCGATCAGGATCGAGCTGGAAGTGGCCGTGGCGCTCGGTGTGCTCCCCAACAAGGAGCAGATCATCGACGAGCTGAGCAGCTTGGTTCACGGCGAGTTCGACACCTTCGCGGTGTGGAGCGTCGCCGAGTTCGTGGCCAAGGTTCAGGCGATCGAAGCCGCCGCCCAGCTCTCGTACATCGTGCGAGTCACCGAGGCGGTCATGCTGCCTCGGCTGGCCGCACCGGTGGAGTGAGGACAAGACAACAGGGGATGGCGCGGGTTGCGTGCAACACAGCGACCCGCGCCCCCTGATGCGTACCACGGATAATCAATAGCCGTGCTGATGAGTCGTAAACGACGAATACGCACCGAAATTATTAGAGTCATAATGCTTGTGATTTGCTATAGTATTGGTATATGACACAGGCAGAAGACGCGGCTAAGTTCCGCGAAACGGAGGAGCTAAACACTCAGTCCCGCGCAAACTTGTTGGGGCTACAATACTTTGATTCGCGTGAGCTCCCAGCTGATAGCCCGCTATACACCGGCCTGCTGAGTATTCCAGAAATGCATCAGGGTCACATCGTGCCGCTATCTGATAACGGCGAGAATGCACCGCTCGTTTTTGGTATTACCATC
>DATEFF010000089.1:0-5794 GCA_035280785.1 Saccharimonadales bacterium (SeqCode) | reverse complement strand
TTAACCTCCCATTCTTGGACGAACCTGTGCCCGCCCTGCACCGAAGCTACCAGAATGACCATACTAAGCAGTGGTCAAAGGTTGTCGACGATGCCGACGGCTTTGTCTTTGTGACTGCCGAATACAACCACGGCTACACTGCCCTGCTAAAGAATGCCATTGATTACCTGTACCACGAGTGGAGCCACAAGCCAGTTGCCTTCGTAAGCTACGGCGCAGCTGCTGGTGGTGCACGTGCTGTTGACCAGCTCCGCGCAATTGCCGGCCACCTGTCGATGTACGACATCACGGAGCATGTCATCCTGCCGGAGTACTACCTCAACACCGACAAGGATGGCAAATTTCAGTTCACTGATCGGCACAATCGTGCAGCAACAAACATGCTGACTCGCCTGGTTTTCTGGGCCGACAAGATGAAAGAAGCTCGCGCTGAGGTTCCTGCCCTCGCCGAATAATTTTGGATATTGCCGGGCCACGCGCGGCTAACGTATACTAAGTTCAAATGAACGGTTTACTGTCGCGCGTCCGGCTCACCTATTACTACCCTGTTCTGTTTGCGCTGTTCCTACTCGTTATCCTCAACACTCAAAAGATCACCATGACCGGTGGTCCGCTCACACTCTTTTCGGTGAATTCATTCTTGCTTGCCTTCTACCTCGGCCCAATTTTGGCTGGGCAGAAGCAGCGCATTGATGACTTGTCGCGTACAGTTCGCGCCGAGGCAATCGCGCTGGTTAACGTGACGATCCACGACCGCGAACTCAACGAAGCGCATCGCGCCGAGATCCGAAAACTTATGCGACAGTACCTGTCTGCCTGCGCACATGCACATCAGCCCGGCGAGGGCGAGCGTGAGTACGAGCGGTTGCTAGCCTACTGTCTCGAAATTGAGGGCAAAGACGAAGAGAAAGTTAAGAAAGTCATCGAGACGCTTATCGCCAACCAGCAAAACCGCGGCATGATCAGCACGCTCATGCGCGCCGCAGTCTACAGCCACGAGTGGGTTGTGTTGATGGTACTGTTCTCTATTACTATTAGCTACATCGCGCTCATTGACTACGGTGGCTCAATGCTTCTGACGCTAGTCGCGGCACTACTGTGTGCTGGCCTGACGCTCTTGTTCTTGATTTTGCAGAAGCTCAATTCGCTCTCACACAAGCGCGCCAAGCAAATTTGGACACCGTTTGATCGCATGCTGGCGACCAATCTGAAGCAAATCGACTGAGCGCCTGGCCTTTTCCTCAGTTTTGCGTCATAATTGGGCTTATGGATAGCAAGACGCTTCTGCGCGCAAGCGCCATCGGGGCCGCCGCCATGGCCTACATTGCCCTTTTGATTTTTAAGTTCGATATCTTGAGTATTTATACTGTCTTTTACGGTGTAATCGGCGCACTCATTGGTGTACTGATTGCCTACAAAGTTAGATTTGATTAAGGGGATAGCGTGAAAGTAAAAATCGAGATCGATTCATCAACCTTCGTACGACTCTTTCTGGTCGCAGCTGCTTTTGTGGGCGCAACCTTCCTGCTGTGGAAGCTGACGCCGTCACTGATGATCATCTTGGTTTCGTTGTTCCTGGCTATGGCGCTTAACCCGCCTGTTGCAGCCCTGGCCAACAAACTGCCAGGCCACAGCCGCATCCTTGCAACTACTGTTAGCTACATTATTGTCCTGGCCATTTTGGGCTTCTTTGTCTATGTCGCCATCCCGCCAATCGTGCAGCAAACGACTAACTTTATTAACGCGCTCCCGGCTTACATTGACCAAGTGAGCAGTCAACAGGGCGTCGTTGCCGACATTATCAACAAGTACCACTTACAGGACGACGTTAGTCAGTTTGTTGAAGGCGCTCGCCAACAGGCAGGCAACATTGTGCAGGGTGTCGGCGGCAGCGTTGTGGCTGGCGTGACGTCATTCTTGAGCGGTTTCGTGACGCTGATTACCGTGCTTGTACTGACGTTCCTGGCGCTCATCGAAGGTCCTAGGTGGCTTGAGCGATTGTGGAGTATCTATTCCGACGACCACAAGTTGCAGCATCACAAGTACCTTATTAGCCGAATGTACACGGTCGTAACACGCTACGTGACGGGGCAGGTCTTTGTAGCGACGCTCGCCGGTGCCGCAGGTTTGCTTGTGCTGTTCGCGCTGACGTACTTCTTTAAGGTTCCGCTCACAGCTGTACTGCCACTTGCCTTCCTGATCTTCCTGACAGACTTAGTCCCGATGATTGGTGCGATTATCGGTGCCACAATCGTTATCTTTGTCTTGATCTTTAACGACCTTGGCGCAGCGGTGGCCTTTGGTGTGTACTTCTTTATCTATCAGCAGATCGAGAACAATCTCATTCAGCCAACAGTTCAGGCGCGCACAATCGAGCTTAGCGCGCTGACAATCTTGGTGGCCGCACTTGTCGGCATCAACTTGCTCGGTCCTGTTGGTGGTTTCTTGGCCATCCCTGCTGCCGGCTGCTTGCGCGTACTGATTATCGATTACCTCGAACGCCGCAAAGCAAAACCGACCCGCAAAGGTTGGGGTCGGTTTGCGGCTCGTAAAGCGACTGAGTCTTAGGAACTAAAGCCGGTACCAGATGGTGCCGTACTCGGTGTCGCGAAGGCCGAGACTCTGCTTGACGAGCTCCACGCGGATTTCATCTGACTTTGCCCAATCCTTGGCGTCGCGTGCTGTTTCGCGCTCGGCGATCAGCTGCTTCTGCTCGGGTTCAATATCACGTGAGCCCAGCAGGTTTAGGCCAAGGGCATCGTCGATTGTCTCGAGGAACTCTACGAACTCATCTTCGTTTTCTTCACTAATTGGTGTCACGCTGCTTGCCTCTGCGGCGCTGAGCGTTGCCAGTGCCTTTGGCGTGTCGAGGTCGCTCAGGAGTGCTGCAACGATTGTCTGCTCGTAGGTCGTGTAGTCGGTCGTTTTGTCCTTGGGTACGTCTTTGACCTGCCAGCGAAGGTCAGCCATTGCTTCGTAATTGCGCAAGCGTCGCTGTGCGGATTGCAAGCTTTCCCAGCTGAACTTGCTCTGCGAGCGGTAGTGCGACTCCAGGACGTGCAGGCGAAGCGCCATCAGCGAGATGCGCTTTTCTTCAATCTGCTCCAGCGTGATGCCATTACCGAGTGACTTGCTGATCTTCTCGCCCTCAACGCTGATGTGGTTGGTATGCATCCAGGTATTGGCCAGCGGCTTGCCGGTGACGGCTTCGGTCTGTGCGATTTCGTTTGTGTGGTGAACCGGCTGGTGGTCGATTCCGCCTGCGTGAATGTCGATGGTCTCGCCGAGGTACTTCATGGACATTGCCGAGCATTCTAGGTGCCAGCCTGGGAACCCTTTGCCCCAAGGGCCTTCCCATTCCATGTCGCGCTTCTCGTCTTTTGGCGAGAACTTCCAGAGCGCAAAGTCAGTTGGGTTACGCTTTTGTTCGTTGAACTCAACGCGTTTGCCTGCTTGCTGCTCGTCGAGGTCGAGTTGCGCAAAATCGGCGTAGCGTGGGAATTTTGAAGTATCGTAGTAAACGCCATCGTCGATGGTATACGTGAAGCCTTTTTCTTCGAGCTGCTTGATGAGCTCGATTTGCTCGTCAATGTGCTCGGTCGCCTTTGGTAAGTAGTCTGGCTGCGTGAAGTTCAGGCGGGTCAGCGCATCGACAAAGTAGTCACCGTAGAACTTGGCAACATCCCAAGCGGTCTTGTTTTCGCGGCGAGCACCCTTCTCTAACTTGTCTTCGCCGTCGTCGGCGTCGCTGGTCAAGTGGCCAACGTCGGTGATGTTCATGACCCATTTTGGCTGGTAGCCGGCGAGTTTGAGTGAGCGCACAAGCGTGTCGTAGCGCACAAACGTAAACCAGTTACCAACATGCGGGTAATCGTAAACGGTCGGGCCACAGGTATATATAGTCACCTCTGGTTCTTTGAGTGGCTGGATGTCGTCAACCGTGCGGTTGAGTGTGTTATAGAGCTTCATGGATTACTCCTTGGATTTATCGTATTCGGTCAGAATCCTATCAACTGCGCCGATGAGATCGTTCTTCACTTCTTCGTAGTTGTCACTGTAGGTGCGGAAACCGGCAACGTAGGCGTGACCGCCGCCGCCAAAGTAACCTGCGATTTGCTCGGCTACTTTGGATCCGCTATTACAGCGAATTTTGCCGGTAATCTTGCCGTCAGGGTAGGTCTTGAGCGCAATTGCAACGCGAACGTTTGTCACGAGGCGCATTTCGTCGATGACCAGCATCGATGGATTGTATTGGCTGCTGTATTCGGTGATTTCTTCCCACGGAATGTGTACGAGAGCGAGCTCGCCGTCGGCGTGGTATTCGATGCGCTCGATGAGCTTGGCCTTGTACGCCAAGATTTCTGGCGATTTGCGCATAAACTCACGACGGCGATTGTCGATCTCGCTGAGCGATGCGCCAAGATCAACGAGCTCTGCGATGGTGCGAATGCTTGTGCTGGTTGTGTTCTCGGTCATCAGACCAAGCGAGTCAGCTAAGATAGAGACCGTCATGTGGTCGGCAGCCTGTGGATTGATTGCCCAGTCAGATTCTTTGGCCCATGCGTAAATGAGCTCGCTGGTTGCGACGCGAGTCGAGTCGGTCATTGCCAGATGCTCAAATGGAATCGTGCCTTCGGTCATGTGGTGGTCGATAACAATTGACGGATGCTTTTTGATGAGCGAGAGATTTTCGGGCACAATCGCGCGCTCCAATAGCGTTGCGCTAGCGGTGTCCACGACGATGCTGAGGTCAAAATCACGCGGGAACTCATCGGTTACGCGGTCCCAACCCTTGGCATAGCCCAGATAGCTCGGGATGTTAACTGGGCAGTACATGATGACGGTTTTGCCGAGGTCGCCAAGAATTTCCTCGAGGGCGAGACTGCTGCCCAGGCTGTCGCCGTCTGGATTTTCGGCCTGAATAATGACAATACGCGACGCGTCTTCAACAATCTTTTTGGCTTGCTCAAACATATATGACTATTGTATCAGATACGGATAGGATTGAATCCTCTTAGTTTTTGTGATATAAACGCATAGTTCGACCTATTAGATGGGGGGAAACATGCCAGAGGACCCACGCCGCGAGCGAATGCTCACGGAGTTCGTGGCAGAGCGTGTGCCGTTCGAGATCAGCACCATCGTTGTCGGTGGTCCCGTCCTGGACCTGCCGATGACGATGCAGGTGTACGCCTGCGCCTACGCGGACACGCCGACGTACGAGGTGTTCCAGACCGACAACAGCCTGGGGACCATCGACACGGCCGCACTGCGCCGTGAGATCGCCGCACTTCGGATTCCGGACCGCGTCAACGTCGTCCACACCGAGGACCAGGCGCAGCGAGGGCTGCGCCGAGCCATCCGGGTGTCCAGGCACCTCGACGTGCCCGTCGGCTTCTACGCCAAGGGCTACTACAACAACCGGAAGAAGACGGCGTTGCGAGTGCTCATGTACATGGGCTTCCTGCCGGCGCCGGTCTTCCTCAACCGACTCAAGCACGTCGCAACAGGCTGAACGACGAACGCCGTGGGCGAGGATGTGGCAGCAGTGCCCCCTCGCCCACGGCGGCGTTACGAAACTTTGAACTTATAACTTTTGACGGCCTTCGAGAGCATGGCCGAGCGTAATCTGGTCAGCGTACTCGAGGTCCACGCCAACTGGTAGCCCGCGAGCAAGTCGCGTCACGCGGACGGGCCGATCGCCAATCTGACGCTGAAGGTACAGCGCAGTTGATTCGCCTTCTACGCTGGCGTTCATGGCCAGGATGATCTCCTCGACGCCGTCGTCTTCGAT